>JBJTAQ010000556.1:0-1518 GCA_046090945.1 Pirellula sp. | reverse complement strand
GATCGTCGATACGCTCGGTGCATCGAAACCGGTTAACCACATTGCGCACACGAATACCAATCGGAACGGATCATCGGCATTCTTGAACTTGCTCTCCAAGTCTTCATCGATCATCCGCTTGCGATGCTTGGTGATGTCGAATCCCTTCTCTCGGAAGTAATCGAGCTCGTTTTGCTGCTGGGAGACCACCACCGCCATGTCGGTGGTCTCCATATAAGCGATTTGCTTTTCGAGCTGCGCTCGCTTGGCAACGTCCCCATGGTGCTTTTCCGCCGCAAGACTTATTGCCTCCTGATTGCCGATCCGTGTGGGTTCAAACGCTGCAATACTGGCATTGAAGGCTTGTAACTGCGATTTGAGATCACCAAGGTACGCTTTCCAATACTTTTGGACTTTTTCGTACATCTTCACGGCGGTCAATTTGTCGATGCAGATGACCATCCCCTTGCCGGCCTGCTCTCGACCCAGGAAATGACTTACTAGGTCTTCGGCGACTTTCTCGAGTCGATCGTCGCGCGTGATCAGGTGATACTCTCGGGCGAACTCCCTTTCGAGTTTCTTTTCTTGTTCGGAATCCAATTCGGCCGCTTCGATCAGCGATTCAAGATCCTCTTTGAATTGTTCGTTGGCAAGCTGCAATTCCGGGATCCGGTTCTCATAGTACAGAGGGACGGTTGCTCCGTCCTCGATGCTCTGTCGGAAGTTATAGATCGAGACGTAATCGCCAAAGACTTCTTTGGTGCGCTCCTCGCCAGCCATCAACGGTGTGCCGGTAAAACCGATGAAGGCTGCTCCAGGTAGAGCGTTTCGCATGTTCAAAGCTAACGTATCGTACTGCGAGCGATGGGCCTCGTCGGTCATCACGATGATGTCCTTCCGCCGGCTGAGTTCAGGGTAAGTCTCACCTTTCCTGGTACCGAACTTCTGGATCAACGTGAAAATGTATCGGTGATCTTCGGTAAGCAACCGCTTCAGGTCGGCCCCGCTCTCGGCTTGGCAATTCTCGGTCGCAGCTCCTGTGTTGCGAAAGTTCTTGTAGATTTGAGTATCCAAGTCATCACGGTCGGTGACGACCAAGAAGGTCCAATTGCCAGGAACTTTGCGCAGCACCTTTTGTGAGAAAAAGACCATCGAGAGGGACTTGCCGCTCCCTTGCGTGTGCCAAAAGACCCCGAGTCTGCCTTGGTTTTCTCGGATCTGCCGCAGGGTAGCGATCGCGTTGTTGACCCCGAGGTATTGATGGTTCTTGGCCGTGACCTTGATCAGCTTCCCTTTCGACTCATCGAAGAGGGTAAAGTTTTCGGTCAGATCGAGCAACCGAGTTGGCTCACACGTCCCTCGAATGAGGGTTTCGAGAGACACGACACCTTTTTCCCCTTCGCTGTTGATCCGTTTCCAGTCCGCGAAATGTTCCCAGCCAGAGGTGATGCTGCCGACTTTCGCTTGGGTACCATTCGAGAGGATGATCAGAGCGTTGTACCAAAAGAGCTGTGGGATCGTGTCTTTGTAGTCTTTGAG
>JBJTAQ010000555.1:0-1616 GCA_046090945.1 Pirellula sp. | reverse complement strand
ATTGCAGCAGCAACTGCCGCATCTCAATTCTGGCTTTAGGATCCAGTCCATTGGCGGGTTCATCCAATATGAGAACCTCGGGATTGTGAAGCAGTGTTCGGGCAATCCCTACTCGCTGCTGCATACCATGGCTCAGACTCTCGACATACCTATCTTGCATGTAGGTCGTATTGGTAGTCTCCATTACCTCCTGGATCCTAGCTCTTCGCTGCTTGCCGGGTATCCCAAAGATCGCGCCGAAGAAATCCAAGTACTCATGCACCCGCATATTATCGTAGGATCCGAATTTGTCGGGCATGTAGCCGACCAACCGCTTAATTTTGGAGGCATTCTGACTGCAGTCGACCCCAGCGATCGTGGCCGACCCCGAAGACGGTTTGGATAAGCCAACGAGAATTTTTATGGTCGTCGTTTTCCCTGCTCCGTTAGGACCGATAAAACCCAGGATTTGCCCGCGATCCACATGGATCGAAAGATCATTCAACGCAGTGAAGTCCCCGTAACGCTTGGTCAGGTTCTTCGTCTCGACAACGGTTTGGCTCATCGAACGCTAAGAGGGTAAAGGGTAAGGTTAAGGGGTAAGTGGGCTCTGGGGGAGGGTGGTTGCATGGACTTTGAGTCGCAGATGCTTGATCCGCCAAGGAATAGAACTCCCGGGCTCTTGGTCCTCAGCGACCTCTAAACGTAAGGTCAAAAGGCCATCCTGAAATTCCTCCAGGAGTTCGGGATCCTCAAGCGTTGCCTTCCACGGCAATGACGGCCCATCAAAACTGACCAGTTCGACCAGGGTTTGATCCTTGGAACGTATCCAAGACAGTTTGACCTTGCGACGAGGAGCTTGAAGTTCCCAATCGAAATCGATTCGTGTTGGTTTGAGCGGAAGGACCTCGTGGGGCAAGCGGTATTCGAGGCTCGTTTCGGCTCGGTTTGAGGATTGACTGATCCATCGACCGATTCCTTCGAGAAATACCGGCGATGAGTTCACGTCCTTGGAGAGCTTGGTATCAATGAACGGATAAGGAATCGAGATCGGTGTGCCTGCGTCGGGGCGTTTGAGGATCAGCGGCATAGATACAAGAGCCACCCCACGACGCTCAAGTGACTTGTTCCACTTCGGACCTTGGTCGAACAAATCAGTCCAGCCCAAGACCATATGCGAGACGGTTTGCGTTCGATCGGTGGACTCCAAGGTCTTTCGGTAAATCGCCCCGCGACGACGCTCTTCGTCTCCAACGATCGACTCAAGCGTCCATCGCTCACCCTCGGCAGGGTAGGACCCATCGACAAGAATCTCCGATCCCGAGAGCTTGGCCCCGAGGGCTGGTGCACCTGGAATATAAGCGACCACTGGATTTTGCACTTGAGAAGGAAGGTTCTCAGGTAGCCCTATCTTAACGCCAGCCTGCGTAAATTCAGCCGTCGCATTGGCTTGAAGATCCGGCATTGAAACTTCGGTTTGATAGCGCCACGTTCCTGTTGGCCAAGCGGAATTGCTCATTTGCCATTTTTGAAAATCCTCGGCGAGCATCGTCTTGATTCCACTTTGGATCTGCTGATCAGGAGCTGCGGAGCCCAGCAGATTGCTCTACAGTGCCATCGATGCGTCCTGTGGTAAG
>JBJTAQ010000554.1:0-1069 GCA_046090945.1 Pirellula sp. | reverse complement strand
GTTGGCGCAATGCTGCTTGGGATCAATCCAAAATTAGCGATGTTGACTCTGATCCCTGTCCCGCTGGTGATCCTAGGTACATCGATCTTCTGGAAGAAGGTCTATCCGAGGTACTATCGACTTTGGGATGCGTCATCCAAGCAGATTTCGGTCTTGAGCGGAATGCTGACCGGTATTCGAGTTGTCAAAGCTTTTTCTCAGGAGGACCGTGAGTACGAACGGTTCGCCAAGACTAGTGATCAGTTGAGAGATTGGCGGTTGTGGGTTGAGAACGCTAACGCTTGGTACTCGGCTGCGATGTCGATCGTATTCAGCCTGGGTGGACTGATCGTTTGGTACGTGGGTGGTCGCGATGTGATCGGCAACTCGATGAGCTTGGGAGAGCTGATCGCCTTTTTGGCTTATCTGGGAATGTTCTATGCGCCGCTTAGCGCGCTGTCGAACTTCACTTCCTGGCTAACCAGCTTTTTGACGGGTAGCAAGCGGGTGTTGGAGTTGCTCGATACACCGCTGACGGTGCTTGAACCAAAAAATCCTACAGATTGGGCCGATTCGCGAGGAGAGATCCGATTCGAGGAAGTTACCTTTGGGTATGATCGCAATCAGCCGGTTTTGAAGAATGTGAGTTTTGAGGTCCAAGCAGGAGAGATGGTTGGTATTGTGGGTCGATCTGGTTCGGGTAAATCCACGATGGTGAATTTGCTCGGGCGATTCTACGACGTCCAGGAGGGTCGAATCCTAGTCGACGGCATCGACCTGCGGGATTTGTCGAGCCAGCAACTCAGGGAACGCTTGGGGATCGTCTTTCAGGAATCCTATATGTTCCGCGGAACGATTTGGCGGAATTTGAGTTTTGGTAGGCCTGCTTCGACCGTTGAGCAAGGGTTGGAGGCGGCAAAGGCTGCCGGGGCACACGATTTTATATGCAGGCAGCAGCTCGGCTATGAAACACTGCTGGGAGAGAACGGCTCAGTTGTGGTGGTGTTTGGCGACAAACCGCAGCTATTTGTGCGGTGTTTTGTGAGCTAAACCACTTATATGTGTGTGGGCTTGTGTTGTGGCTTGGGCG
>JBJTAQ010000553.1:0-2554 GCA_046090945.1 Pirellula sp. | reverse complement strand
GCCTTGTTCGCTTCTTCGGAGTTGGTGATCCACGAACGAACCGACTACCTCTCGCCAGCCTACTACACCTCGATGGGCTTCTCAGTTCCTGCCGCCCTGGGAGCCTGTGTCGCGAAGCCCAACGACCGCGTCTTGGTCATCGTAGGCGACGGGGCCTTTCAAATGACCGGTCAAGAAATGTCGACCCTGATTCGATGCAAATTCTCGCCGATCATCATTGTCTTGGATAATCACGGGTACGGGACCGAGCGATACTTGCAAGAAGGCTCTTGGAAATACAACGAAATCGCCGTTTGGAACTATTCCAAATTGCCTGAGGTTTATGGCGGTGGAAAAGGATATCTGGTCACCAACGAAGCGGAATTCGATGCCGCCATCGATGCAGCCTGGAACGATCGATCCTGCTTGCACCTAATCCATGCCAAACTGATCGAGAACGATGCGAGCCGGACTCTGCAACGACTCGCAGAGCGACTTGGACAACACGTTTAAAATCCAACGATGATCCCCGAACTCAGACGCCGATCGGCCATCGACCACCTCGATCAACTGGGTTTCTTTCGACATATTCAGTGGCTCGATCAAGTCGACTCGACAAACCGATACTTGGACCGGTTAATCAAAGCCGATCAAATTCGTTTGCCATCCCTCGTTGTGGCTGATGCGCAAACCGCAGGAGCAGGTCGTGGCTCGAATCGCTGGTACTCACCCCAAGGCTGTTTGATGTTCTCGATGGCAATCGAGCATGCACAGCTCAGTGCCCAAGAAAACCCTCAAAGCTTCTCGATGCTACCATTGCAAATCGGACTGGCCGTCGCCCAAGCTCTCACGCCTATGGTTCGGACCAGACCGAAGGTCAAATGGCCGAACGATGTGTACATCCAAGACCGAAAGGTCTGCGGTATTCTGATCGAGTCGAGCTCGATTGGAGATCTGGGTTACGCCGTTATCGGGATCGGGATCAACTGCCAAGTCGATTTCGATCAGGCTCCTTATGAGGTTCGGCAAAGTGCGATCAGTGTGCACGAAGTTCTCTCGCAATCGAATCAGGAATTCGCCAACTGCGAATCAATCCTCATCGCATTCTTGCAAAGCTGGTTGCAGATTCGATCCGAGTGTCAGTCCCGGGAGAACTGGATCGAGCAAACGTGGTCCGACTGGGATTGGCTAGCCGATCGACAGATCCAAATTCAGCAGCCCAACAGAACTCTTATCGGGAAAGCCGACGGGATTGCCGCCGATGGAGCGTTGCGATTGATAGACAGCGATGCGAATCGGCATACAATCCTCTCCGGAAGCGTCCGAGTACTCGATGAAACAAATCCATAGATAGAATAAACCATGAGCAACCCGAAACGTTCGGAAGTCGCCCTGTGCGACACGTGGAATTTGAGCAGCCTTTTCCCAAGTGATGAGGCTTGGCAAGCCGCCTTGCCGGAACTCGAGTCCTGCATCGAAGGATTCGGGCAATTCGTCGGAAAACTCGGGGAATCGCCCGAGCAGCTCGCAGCTTGTCTGGAGCACGATTGCAAGACCGATCGGATCGCCGAGCGGATTGGTACCTATGCGTTTTTGAAAACGGCAGAAGATCAAGGCAATAGCAAGTACCAAGGGTTCGCAGCCCGCTATCAGAACTTAGCATCCAAGGCTGGTCAGGCAGCGAGCTTCATAAGACCTGAGATTCTTGCCATCCCCGATGATACGATGGCCAAGTGGCTTGAACACCGAGCCTTGACCCCCTATCGTCTGGTGATCGAACGCGTCCACCGCTACCGAGCTCACACTCTGGCTCAAAACCAAGAGAAGCTCTTGGCCATGCAGAGCGAGATGGCACAAACGGCCAGCAAGACGTTTCGGCAATTGAACGATGCCGATTTAAAGTTTGGCTCGATCGAGGACGAAGAAGGCAAGCGCGTCGAACTGACCAATGCCTCGTTTTCAGCGCTGCTGTTGTCCCCGAAGCGAGACGTCCGAAAACAGGCTTTCCACCAATATTATGCACAGTTCTCTGCACACGAAAATACGCTAACAGCGACCCTTGCAGGTAGCGTTCATACCGACGTCTATTACGCTCGAGCGAGAAATTACCCGAGCGCTTTGGAGTCCTCGCTCTTTGCAGATAATGTACCGGTTTCCGTCTACGACAATCTCATTGCGGCCGTGCGAAGCCACCTACCTGCCGTCCACGCTTATTTCGACATGCGTCGACGCAAGATGAAGCTCGATAAGATCCATCACTACGACACGTATGTTCCCATCCTGGCTGAGTCCAAAACGCACCGGAATTGGGACCAAGCGGTCGGGATTGTGATGGAATCGCTCAAGCCGCTTGGACAGGAGTATTGCGAGGTACTCGAAGGGGGTCTGCGAGGGCGATGGTGCGATCGGTACCCGAATGCAGGCAAGCAGAGCGGCGCATTCAGCTGTGGGTCGTTCGACGCAGACCCTTATATACTCATGAACTACAAAAGCGATGTACTCAATGATGTCTTTACGCTGACGCACGAGGCAGGGCATTCGATGCACAGTTACTATTCGGCCCGCCATCAGCCTT
>JBJTAQ010000552.1:0-2701 GCA_046090945.1 Pirellula sp. | reverse complement strand
TTTGCGATTTGTTTTCGGAGAGTGCGATCGTCGAGTATGGGGGGGGATTTTGGGCTATTTGGATTTGCTTTGGGGGGTTGTTTCTTGGCGGGGTTCTTTTTGGGCGAGTTAGGGTGTCGGGAGGATTCCGCGTCATCGATTTCCTTTTGGACCATGTACATATAGGCGTCGTAGTCGCCGCGGTATTGAGTGACTTTGCCATCGCGGACTTCGATGTAGGTGGTGGCAACGCGTTTGAGGAAGTGTCGATCGTGGGAGGTGAAGATGACGGTGCCTTTGTAATCGATCAGCGCGTCGGCGAGTGCTTCGACCGTCTCGACATCGAGGTGGTTTCCGGGTTCGTCGAGGATCAGTACGTTGGCTTTACCGAGCAGGAGTGCGGCCATGCAAAGTCGAGCGCGTTCGCCCCCCGAGAGGACTTTGACTTTTTTGTTGACGGCGCTTCCTCGGAATAGCATCGCGCCGGCGGTATCGAGGATGGTTTGGTTTTTTGTCCCCGGGATGGCTTCGTACTCGAGATGTTCGAGTACGGTTTTATTCTCAGGCAGGCTGGTGTAAACATGCTGAGCGTAGGTACCCAGTTCGCATCCGTATCCCCATTTGACCTCTCCGGCTACGGGGGATAGCGAGTCGACGAGCGTGCGCAGGAGTGTCGTTTTACCTTGGCCGTTATCCCCGACGATTGCGGCACGGGTGCCGTGATCGATTTCCAGGCCGACGTTGTTGGCGATGGTTTTGTTCGGGTATCCGATGGACAGATCGCGTGTCCGCAGCGCGGGCCCTTGTCGTGGCTCGACGTCCGGGGCTCGGATCACGGCGTTTGCATGATCGGCGGTAGTTTCTTTGACTTCGAGTCGTTCGAGCATCTTGCTTTTGGATTTGGCGCGGGTGGCGGTGCTCGCTCGAGCGCGATTTCGATCGATGAAATCCTGAAGTTGTTTTCTTTTTGCGGCGATCGAGGCGTTGGTGCGTTCGTCGTGTTCGCGGAGTCCTTGCTGATACTCGAGATACTCATCGACCTTGCCTGGAAAGAGAGTCAGCTCACCCATCGAGAGATCGAGCGTCGATTCGCAGGTAGCGTTCAGAAATGCGCGATCGTGGGAGACGATCAAGCAGGCTTCTTGGAAGGATCGCAGGAAGTGTTCCAAGAGGATTTGAGTGCGAAGGTCTAGGAAGTTGGTCGGTTCGTCGAGCAGCAGCAGGTTTGGTTCGTGAAGGAGGAGGGCTGAAAGTTTTACTCGGGTCTGCCAACCACCCGAGAGGTTTTGCATTGGGGATTCGAGCATTTTGCCTTTGATTTCGAATTCCCCGGCTACTTCGCCGCACTTCCAGTCTGGTTGGCCGCTATCCCTCATGAGGAATTCAAGGGCGGTCTCGCCTGGGAGAAAGGGGTCGTGCTGGCGCAGGTATCCGATTCGCAGTTTGGGATGCCGGATGATTTCACCGGTATCGAGTTCATCGTCTCCGAGGATGCATTTCAGAAGCGTAGACTTGCCCGCCCCGTTTCGACCGATGAATCCGACTTTGGTGCTTCCGCCCAGAGTGCATTCGGCACCATCGAGGAGGATTTGGTCACCGTAGCGTTTGTGGGCGTTTCGAATTTGCAGCAGGACGGTCATTGCACGGCACCAAGACAGCTTGGAAATCAGCGGGTGGAACCCCTGAAAATTTCACTCATCTTTGGTATGTTATCAACCCCAAAGAGGCGAGTTTGCGGCAACTTAAAGCCTTTGTTCACCGGATTTTTGGCTTCTTGTTTCGAGTGCGGGGATAGGTCCAGCTATGGCAGAGATATCGCAGTCGGTGACCGAGCTCGTTCAGCAGCTTGGGCGATTGCCGGGGATTGGAAAGAAGACCGCCGAACGGCTGGCTTATCATATCCTTCGGGTGCACGTTTCTGAGGCCATCGCGCTTGCTGATGCGATTCGCAAGGTGCGGGAGAATGTGCGGTATTGTTCGACTTGTTTTAATCTTTCTGAGGAGGCCTTGTGTGGCATATGCACTAGCGGTCAGAGAGACTCGAGTCTTTTGTGCATTGTCGAGCAACCGCGAGACTTGATCGCCTTGGAGCAGACCGGTGTTTACAAGGGGATGTACCACGTGCTTTTGGGGCGTATTGCACCTTTGGATGGTATCGGTCCGGATCAGCTTACCATCGAGGCGTTGGTCGATCGCGTGCGGACGGGTAACTTCAAGGAGGTGATATTGGCCACCAATCCAAATGTCGAGGGGGATGGCACGGCGATGTTTATCTCGAATCAGCTTTCTCCATTTCCTGTGCAGCTGACTCGTTTGGCACGTGGGGTCACCAGCGGTAGCGTCTTGGAATTCACCAACAAAGAGATTCTCTCGGACGCTTTGTCGGGGCGTCAAAAGTTCTAGGCTAGAGAGGATTTGGCGGGCGCAAGCGTATCCGCCTATCAAAAACTGGGAAGTTCGAAAAGTATAGGCTCGGGCACTTTTCCAGGGGCTTGCAGTAGAGGACAATAGGTAGATCATCTCGCGGTTGGGTACCGATTGGGATATGTTCGCGTCGAAAACCGATGGCCTTCAGGGATCGTCCGATGAATCGTTGTGGATATGGGTTTGTTTTGCTTGTGAGTTTGCTTGTCGGGTTCGGTGTTTTGGCAGGTGCGTCAAACGCCCAGGCTTTGCAGGCTCCGACCGATATCGATTCGGTGCGAGCAGCGGTCAAGCGAGC
>JBJTAQ010000551.1:0-7487 GCA_046090945.1 Pirellula sp. | reverse complement strand
GTTTGGTTTGTCGACAAGTTTTCTACGGAAATTTAGGATAGAGGTTGCACATGTCGATTTTGGTTACCCCTGAAGCGGCCGAACAGCTCAAGCGAGCCCATGCGGACTCCCAACTTGGTGAGAACACCTTTGTGCGTGTCGGCGTTGTAGCTGGCGGTTGCAGCGGATTCGAATATGCGATGAATTTCGACGATCAATTTGATGAGGCCAAAGATACGAAGTACGAGCAAAACGGTATTTCGGTCGTCGTCGACAAAAAGAGTGCACTGCTCTTAGACGGCACAACACTCGACTGGTACTCCAGCCTGGAAAGGTCCGGGTTTACCTTCAACAACCCCAATGCAGTCAAATCCTGCGGTTGTGGAAAGTCTTTCCAGTAGGCTGTTACCGCCACTTGGCGAGTAACATCGAAAAAAATTCTCAAAGCGGAGCTTTCGCGGAAAAACTCCGCTTTCTTTTTTTCACCGTTGAGCCTTATAGTTTCCAGAGGGACAGCAATCGAACCCGTCCCGAGGAAATAACATCAGATGGCTAGAGCCGACTTGCTAACGGTACCTTGTTTTTGGGGACTTGTCCCTTACCGCCACTTTGGAATCGACCAAGGTGACGGAACCGTCGTTCACTTGGCCAGCGTCGGTGGCGATACGACTCAGATGGAAGTCCAAAGGGTTTCGGTCGAGGAGTTCGCCGATGGCAAACCGATATCAGTTGAGCAGGTGAGCGGGAGCTTGAGTGACGATCAAGTCATCGAGCGGGCTGTCTCGGCTATAGGCAACACGCACTATCACGTGGCACTTGGAAACTGCGAGCATTTCGCCCGTTTGTGTAAGACCGGAGAGCATGTGAGCCACCAAACCGATCGTTTGCTACGCGGTTTGATCCGCGCTGGTCTAGCAGGACTGGCTTCTGCTTCGACGCGTACTGTAGGTAGTGGAGCGACTGCGGGGGTTGCCATGTCCCGCACCGCTGGCGTTGCGACTTTGGTGGGTGAGGTTGCTCGGCATGGTGCTTATGCGCTATCGCGATGTGCCAAGGTTGAGCATCGCAATGCCGAGCGGATTGGGCGCGGCGTTGGAGCCGTATCGGCCGCAGTAGCCGGTTACATCACCAAGGGCCCGGCTGGATGTGCTACCGCCGCAACCTTGTACTTCACCGTCGATGCCATGAGTCAAAACGCGATGCAGCAAATGCAGAGCAACGCGAAGAAAACCGCCGAATAAGTGTCGGTCGAATAGTATCGAAGTGTTTTTCAACCACAACGGCACAGAGGGGCTTTGGGCTCTAGTGCCCACGATGAGAAACTCTGTGAGTCTCTGTGACTCCGTGGTTTAAAAACGGTCTTAGTGGATTTTTGATCGGCAAAGACTCGTTTTACTCTTGCTCAGCTTCTGGGTACTCCTACACGAATCGTATGACACGAAACGGGTACCTTTGCATCACCTAATAGGGAATCGACGCCACAAAGATTCCTGAAGAACCGATGGGATTAAGACTTCTTGGAAGCTGTTTTTTTGGGGGGCTGCTTTTTGGGTTGCGACTTGGTCCGGTTCGGATCGGCAGCGTCGGCTTGGCGAGCCTTCATGTAGGATTGATAGTCGCTTCCAACTTCGTTCGCTTTCTTTTGCAAGGCTAACTCCGCCTGCTTGAGGCTCGTCGAAGCGGACTGCATCTTCTTAAAAGCTTGCTCCGTTGCGGTCTTTGCCTTCTTGTAGGCAAAGTCGTTTTCGATTCGAGACGGACTCAGTTTAGATTTCATTTCCTTGAGTTTTGCTTGGGCATCCTCAAGATCCTGCTTAGCCTCCCTCGATTGAGGGTCTGCGTCGATCGCCGCATCTTCCATCGCCTTGAGCCCTCTTTTGTCGGCAACGATCGATTTCTCAATCTCCTCGAAACGGCTAGATACAATCGGGACCCGTGTATCCGGATCGATGCCGTTCTTGAGCGACTCCTCGGACGCCTTCAGACGATTCGCGATTTCGGTATAGCTACTCGACGAAGAAAGCTTGGATAGCACCTCCCTGGTTTGATCCTGCAGGATCAAACTTGCCCCCTTGATCACTTGCATCTGGGCTGGAATCCCCAACGATTCGCCGACACGCTCCTCGGCCTGCTCGAGTGCTTCGTCAGATTTCTTTTTGGCTTGTAGAAAGGTACCTCGAGCTGCCAAAAACGCTTTCGACTTTTGCTGGACCTCCCCCTGCAGCTTCTTTAACTCCGATTGCGTCTGACTAAGCTCCTTGCGGGCTTTCTCAACGCGATCGTTCTCCCTCTTCTCATCCTGGCGATTCTTGGCAGATGTCTGGCCGTATACCTCTGATACTAGCAACCCAGATTCCGGAAAGCAGCAAAACAAGGCCGTCATTAAAACTAAAATCCGACTGGGTCGGAATAAGGTTTCCCGAATCGTCAACATGATGCCCCCCAAACCTACCGGCTACCAACCCCACCCGTCCTTTCCAAACTTGTCCGACCGGCATTATGATACTCGATTCCAGTTGCTATTGCATAAAGTTCGGCGACTGGGGTTTTCAATGTGGATTGATTTCGAAGGGAATGATTCAAGTGAAGCCTAAGGCTGTGTTGGCGTATTGCCGAGAAAAAGGGGTCAAAGCTGTCGACATTCGCTTTTCCGACGGCTCGGGACGCTGGCATCAATTTTCGATGCCGTCGACAAACTTGACCGAAGCAGTCTTTGAGACGGGGCTCGGGCATGAATCCTGTTCACAACTGCTGTCACCCGAGGATCAAACACCTTGGGTTGTGGTGCCAACTCCAGACGCAAAGTACCTGGACCCCCTCCAGAACGAACCCACCCTTGTGCTATTGGCCTCGATCCAAGATGCATGGACCAGTGAGGAGGCTTGGTTTGATCCTCGCTCCGTGTCTGTGCGTGTGACGGAAGCCTACCGAGGTGCAGGAGTGGCCGACGATGTTTTCGTTTCGACTATTGCTCCGGTGAACCTGAAAGCTACCCAGAGCTGTTCCATGCCTGATACTCACCTCCAAAGCGCTCGGGAACGTGGTGGAGGTCGAAGGGATCCTGACTTTGCATTTCGTTCGTCCCTAATGCACTCCGCAATCGAATGCGGATTGCCCTTAGAACGACACTATCAGGGTAGATCTGCGTCTAGCGAATTTCTGCTTCAAGCGAGACCGTTGGTCCAAGCGTGCGATGACCTGCTCGTACTTCGTCACTTGATCGAAACATCTTCGATACTTCAAGCCGTTGCGATCGATCAAGTTGGTCTTGTTTCCAAATCCGCTTGGAACTTTACCAAAGGTACTGATTCTCTGATCGGAGGCTCTCGTGGATTTGGCCTGAGCGACCTTGGTTGGTACGCAGCAGCCGGAATCCTTAAACACCAACAGGCTCTTCGAGCAATCGCAGCAAGTAGTTCATCCAGTCGAACGATTGTCGATGATCCTTGCAAATCTATCCTCTCAGATCGTTCCAACGACACTCTTGTGGGAGTCGAACCGATGTCATACGATCCGCGCTATCGCGTCTTAAGCTACCGAACTACGCCGGTTACAAGCTGTCCTTATTTGACTCTATCTGCGATTGCGATGGCGATGCTTGATGGGATCCTTCAAAAACTCAGCCCCGAAACAGAGCTTAAGAATACCTCGGAGCAAATACCCACGGAGAGGGGCGCAAAAGCCATACTCGCCGAACGACTCGCCGAGGATTCGAGCTTCCTCATGCACGCAGAGGTATTCTCGGAGCGCCTCCTCGAATCACTTTACAATCAACTGGCGACCGAATCATGAAAGAACTTCAACCCGATTACCCAAAACGTCGAGAACGGGCCCTTCGAAGCCTAAAGGCTTTCGGAGCAAAGAATCTTTTAATCACCTCCCCTCACAATGTGAGCTACCTGACAGGTTTTACCGGCGAGGATAGCTTTCTTTGGTTATCTTCAAAGGAGGTTCTGCTGCTCAGCGACGGGCGCTACGAGGAGCAGATTGAATCCGAGGTCCTTGGGGTCGATGTTTTGATCCGTCCTCCGAGCACTACGATCATTGATGCTGCTGCCCAAGCACTTAATCTTCGAGCTGAAACCGATATCTGGGTGGAGGCCTCAAACACCAGCCTGGCGCAATGGGAACGGCTCAAAGACCAGATGCCGACGAGAAATCTTGCTAGCTGCTCCGGGATTGTAGAGCGGCTACGCGAGATCAAAGACGGTTACGAGTTGTCCCTCATCGAAGATTCGATCGATGTCGCGCAGCGCGCCTACCGGGCCACTACCGAACTACTCAGTCCTGATATGACGGAAAAGCAGATCGCGGATGATTTGGAGTTCGCCATGCGGAAACTTGGTGCCGAAGCGGCCGCATTCAAGACCATCGTCGGTGTCGGTGCGCGTAGCGCGTTGCCGCACGGTCGTCCGTCCTCAAAACGACTTGGGGAGTCCTCCTTCGTTTTGATCGATTGGGGAGCAAAGAAGAACGGCTACATGAGCGACCTGACTCGCGTGCTATTCACAGGAAAACCTCCCTCGCGACTTGAGAAAATGTATCGAGCTGTGCTCGATGCACAGCTTGCGGCTATCCAAGCCATCGAACCGGGAAGACTTATGAGCGATGTGGATATCGTTGCCCGTGAGTCCCTCCAAAATGCTGGGTTGGAAAAACGCTTCACTCACGGCCTGGGCCACTCCTTTGGTCTCGAAATCCATGAAACAGTCCGACTAGGCAAGGGCCAGACACGGCCTCTCGAAGTTGGGATGGTAGTCACCGTGGAACCCGGTGTGTATATCCCCGGCTTGGGCGGTGTCCGAATCGAAGATGACGTTCTGGTGACCGAATACGGAAATCGAATACTCTCAAGCTTACCCAAATCCTGGGAAGAGGTCGCAAGGCATAGAAGTCTTTAGATTTCGCTAATGAGCTTCTCCCACTTTGGGTCGTATTCGCGGCGCCACAAACCCTGAGGAATGTCTGAATCGAGGATCCGTCCACTCTTCGGATCGCTGTGGATTACGCGCCCGGTGCGGTGAGCGATATTCCCCAGATGGCAAAGCAATGTGCTTTGATGGCCACTCAGGATCGGTTGCCTAAGCCGACTAGGATCATTCGCTCGGACAGCTTCGATAAAGTTCCCAACGTGGTCTTTTTGGCCCCAATCGGTTTTAGGGGCGGAATCCACAAGCTTGTTGTCGTTGTCGAAGATTTGATAACCTCCGTCTCCATCGATTTCCATATAACCATCGTAGCCATAAAAAGAAACGAATGGGCCATTGGTATGCTTGGTGTGCGATAAGCCTTGGTAATCGATTTGTTTTCCACCTTCGAACTCCCAACTCACGCTGTGAGTGTCCGGAGTCTCTTGGTCGTCGTTGTATCGGTACCTACCTGCCGAGGACACGGTTCGCGTCGGGTAATCCACTTGGAGTCCCCATCGGCAAATGTCGAGACCATGCGGTCCGTTGTTACCGAGTTCGCCGTTTCCCCAATGCCAAAACCAGTGCCAGTTATAGTGCACGACATTCTTTCGATAAGCTTTACGTGGCGCGGGACCTTGCCACATTTCATAATCGAGATAATCCGGAGGAGCCGAGTCGACCTCGGTTCCGATAGGTCCTCGGATGCGACTAAAAAATGTACGTCCCAAATATACCTTTCCGATCGCGCCCGCTTGGAGTTTAGCGATAGCTGCTTGATAGCCTGCACTGCTGCGGCGTTGGTTTCCAACCTGAACGCATCGCTGGTATTTATTGGCTGCTTGAACCATCCACTCCCCCTCCTGGGGATTATGCGACGCGGGTTTTTCGACGTACACATGCTTGCCCGCTTTGCAACCGAGGATCGCGGCCGGACCATGCCAATGGTTGGGCGCGGCACAGACAAAAGCATCGACGGAGGGGTCATCGAACACGCGGCGAAGATCGGAGACTAATTCGGCTTTCCCACCCGCTTCGGCGATACGTCGGACGCCAGATTCTCCACGCTGACGGTCCGTTTCGCATACGTACTTGATGATCACTCCAGGGATTTTCATCAGCTCTTCCGCCAAATCTCGGCCCCGGCTGTAGCCCATCACTCCAACAACCACCGGCTTTGGCACCTCCTTCGTCGGCTCCTGGGAATGGACGCTGCGCATCGATAGCAAGTTCGTAGCAACGGTTGCTGTCGCAATGGATTGGTGGATAAAAGTTCTTCGCTTCATAGTCACGGTATCCTTTTTTCGTCTGATATCTGCGCGTTGAAATCCGGGGATCAACAGTCGGTTTCGAACGTCGTGAATTCGAATTTTCTATAGAAAACATCACTGCCGTGATCGGTCAACATGATTCGACCGCATCGATTCTTGCTGAAATCTGGTGCTTGGTTGAATTTACTTGAGGCGATCCTTCGTTCCCACTCGGTATCACCGACCGTCGCTTGGACTACCTGGGTTCCATTGAGCCAATGTTCAATCTGATTGCTGCGAACGATGATTTTCGCATTGTTCCATTCACCGGCCGGATGCGGTTGGACCGATTCATCAGGCGCATACAAATCGTAAAGGGAAGCAGTTTTATTCTTCGGATCGACCGACTTGCCGTTCGGATCGTAGATCTGATATTCGCATCCGAGTGTCCGGTTGTCGTACTTGCGCACTCGATATTTGATCCCGCTGTTTCCACCTTTCGCGATTTTCCATTCAAAACCCAATTCGAAGTCGCCGAATTCCATTTTGGTAACGATATGACCGGCTTTGACTAAAGACCTTTTCAGGAAGATCACACCGTCCTTGGCTTGCCAGCCGAACTTGACCGCCCCCCCTTCGAGCGTCATCCAGTCCTCTAAACTCTCGCCGTTAAAAACGCGTTGGTTTGCCTTGTTGCCTGTCGCGCTAGGATTGACGACACCGGACTTTAACCCACTAGACTTACCCAGACTACCCTCGGGCTCTTGGGCTGCAAAACCGTTCAATCCGTATCGAGGGTGGCAATGGCAAGCAGCCAGCGCGGCGGCAGTTAGGATGGTTCTTCGATGCATTGAGATATCTATCGCTTTTCCTAAAATCCTTTATCCTACGCTGGATGGAATCCGAAACAAACCATTTTCCTCTATTTCGACGGGTGTCGCAACAATGAGTGCCGCAAAACAGCAACTCTCCCACATGGTCTATTTTACTCTCCATGACGCTTCTGCTGCCAAAATCCAGGAACTGATCTCGGCCTGTCACAAATACCTTGCTGGGCATTCGGGAACCGTCTACTTTTCGGTCGGAACTCTGAACCGCGAGCTTGCACGACCCGTCAACGATCACGGTTACGACGTTGTCTTGAACGTGGTTTTTGAAAGTCGACAGGCTCACGATGAGTACCAGAGCGAGCCCAGGCATTTGAAGTTTATCGAGGAGCAGAAGCCGAATTGGAAGCAGGTTCGGGTCTTTGATTCTGATCTGGTGTCTGCATGAGTTCGATTCTGGACAAGATTATCCTCAGGAAACGCGAGGAGATCGCGCAAGCCAAACAGAAACTCGCGTTGCAGGA
>JBJTAQ010000550.1:0-1524 GCA_046090945.1 Pirellula sp. | reverse complement strand
CGTACCTGGACAGCGATGGGAGATAGAGGTTGATTCAGAAGGTAACGTCGAATTCGAAATGTTCCGCATGTAGTGCACGCGCGATTTCTTCGGCGGATTTGCCAGCAGCTCTCATCTCTGCCGCAGTCTTCGATGAACCGTTGACCGCGTTCACGTACTGTTGCCGAAGCAACGGTACATTAACTGGGGCTACTACGAATCAGCGAACTTGGCTATCGCATCCAAAAGCTCCTTTTCTCCGAGTATATCGCCACCACTACGGAACATTTCGAATTCGACGTTACCTTCTGAATCAACCTCTATCTCCCATCGCTGTCCAGGTACGGTTGCCTGAAGCATGTGGTAACCATCTCGTACGCTTCGTTCGTCATAGTCGATTCTCGCATTCGTGAGAATGCGTCGTAGTCGCTCGATCGTCTGGATCTGGTTTGTCATCTGTCAAACCTACCATCCGTGAGAAGCTTCTTGATCGTTTGAAATCCCGGCTGTTTCGCCTTAGCTGCTGCTTCGATCTGCTCCCAAGACATCTTCATAATGCTACTCCAGCTCGGTGAGCCCTCCGGGAGATCTGCATTTTTAATGCTTCCTTTCTTGGTCTTAAGGATTTGCTCGACTGTTTGCCCAGCAAACTTGTGTAACTTAGCCGCTAACTTGACAGGAGCGGATGCAATCGTAGTTCCAGATGGATACCCGAATGGTCCTTGCCCTGTTCTAACTGGGGCTATTCCTCCTAGCGTACAGACTTCGTTATTATGCACCACCACGCCCAGCTCGCCGACTTGGTAGACGTGCTCGCCGTGGACTTCAATATTGTAGACATTGCAGGCCGGAGGCGGGAGGCTAGAGGCCGGAGGAAAAACCAAATCCGTAAGGCAACTCAGCAGAGTTCTGGTCCGTTCCCTCGGCTAGCTCAGCAAGCGGCACCCATCCCTGGCGATCGACCGACCAGACCGGGTGAATGGTCGTCCCGGTGATGGTCTCTACCGAGTCGTCGGCTCCTAGCACGTCGACGCTGGCCACGATGTGGACTTCGCGGGTGACGAAGCGCGCAGTGACGACCGAGCCTTCACCGTCGGCAATTGATGGACAATCATCAATTGACGTGACCATCGCCAAACCGGAGACGTCCAGCTTGGGCAGATTCAATGGCAAGAGTCGGCCAGCGCAGATGCTGTTGGCAAGGATCCAGGAGCGTCGGTCAATTGGATAAAGCCTAATTCGCTCCCCTCTAAATGGTGCAAGGCTATCCGCCGAGCAAGCTTACGAACTCGTCTGCACCTCTCTCTTTTGCAAACTCGATTGCTGACATGTCGCGCATAGATTCACCAGAGTACCGAATCGAAGCATCGATACCCCGATCAAGCAATAGCTTTGCAATCGCGACATTTCCGCCCAGTATAGCACCAAAGAGAGGGTTTCGTTCGGGTGCGCTGATGTCGATCTCCGCACCTTTGTCTAGAAGATACTTGGCAACTTCGTACTGCCCATCGGCGCAAGCTCTATCAAGCGGACTTGAGTCCGATG
>JBJTAQ010000549.1:0-2557 GCA_046090945.1 Pirellula sp. | reverse complement strand
AGCTGCCGGGTTGGAAGGTATCCCAATTTGGCTCCTGCTGACCGCGGTGGTCTTGCTCGTGGTTGCCATCAGCGAAATGGCAAGTAATGTCGCTACGGCAACCACCATGATCCCGGTTCTGATGGGGGCAGCGGGCGCTATGGGTATCGACCCGATCGTACTGCTCAGTGCCACGGTGCTCGCCAGCAGCTGCGGGTTCATGATGCCGGTGGCTACGCCACCGAACACCTTGGTCTTCTCTCAGAAGAAATTCCCAGTAAAAGACATGCTAATCGCCGGTTTTGGTGTGAATCTCCTTGCGATCATGGCGATTCCTCCGGTCGTCATGTGGGTCCTTCCAAAGGTGCTAAACAAGTGATTTCCGGGTATACTTTTCGGTTCTAAAAGTAATGACGCCAAACCCCTCCAGGGAACTCCCCCCATGCTGACGCTTACCGGTGAAGGATCGGCTCAAACCTGCAACGGAACCTTGCGACGTGATTTTCTTCAAGTCGGAGCGCTAGGTGCCATTGGCCTAGGCTTGCCGCAATACCTTGCTGCGGCCGACTCCCAAGGGGTCGATCCTACGAAGTCTAAACGGTCGGCGATCATGATTTTTAATCTTGGAGCCCCTAGCCACATCGATACCTTCGATGTTAAGCCCGATGCTCCTGCCGAGGTGCGAGGGCCATTTAAGCCTATACCTACCAAAGCGCCCGGGATGCTCCTTTCGGAGATCTTGCCCAAACATGCTCAAATCGCTGACAAGTTTTCGTTGGTGCGATCTTGCTTTCACCGCGGCGCAGCGGTCCACGATGCAGGTTGGCAGATCATGCAAACCGGGAGGCAGTTCCAAGGTGGCGTCAATACTCCGCACGCAGGGAGTGTCGCAGGTTACATGTTAGGCCGTCGATCCGATCTGCCTCCTCATGTGGTGCTTCCCGAGACCATGGGCCGTGGCGGTGGCAATCTACCCAACGGGCAGGCCGGCGGGTTTCTCGGCAAGGCTCATGATCCATTTGCTCTGATGGCCGACCCCAGCCAAGCGAATTTCAAAGTTCCCGATCTGCTTCCGCCGGAGTCGATCGGAACGGCTCGTATCGATCGGCGCCAGAGGCTCCGAGATATCGTCGATGCATCGGTATCGCGGTTCGAAGCCAGCGAGTCGGCCAAGATGATGGACGAGCACTTCGCCTCCGCGTACCGGCTCATGACCAGCGCGCAAGCTCGAGATGCATTCAATCTTTCAGCCGAGCCGCAAGAAGTTCGAGATCGGTATGGAATGAATCGTTTTGGACAATGCTGCCTGCTAGCGCGGCGACTGATCCAAGCCGGTGTGCGATTTGTCACGATCAATACTTTTCTAACCGTGTTTGACGAGATCACTTGGGATATCCACGGCAGTAAACCTTTTACGTCGATCGAAGGAATGAAGAACATCGTCGCGCCGATGTATGACCAAGGCTATTCGGCGCTGATTGAAGATTTATTCCAGCAGGGGATGCTCGATGATACGCTCGTGTGCAACGTGGCCGAGTTTGGGCGCACCCCTAAGGTGAATCCGGCCGGTGGTCGAGATCATTGGCCCGGTTGCTTCACGGTCGGTTTTGCAGGGGGGGGAGTCCAGGGTGGGCGCGTCGTCGGGGCAAGCGATCCGATCGGAGCCGTGCCGGCAGATCGTCCCACCGAACCACCTGAAGTCATCGCGACAATTTTCCACTCGCTGGGCCTCTCATTAGATCAACATCTACCTGGTCCTGCCGGCCGTCCCTTTCCTATTGTGGATATCGGTTTCCGCGAAATCCGAGAGCTCTTCTAACAGATCCCGTTAGGGTATGAACACCATTCCATCGATTCTTTCATTGACCGCACTTGCCCAGCAATTGCGATCCGGTGCAGTGACCTGTCGTCAGCTCATCGAGTCTCAGCTTTCGCGCATCGATCGTTTCAATCCATCGATCAACGCCCTGGTTTCGATCGACCCGGATCGAGCTCTGATGCAGGCCGATTCCTTGGATCAAAGAATCGCAAAACGGGAGCCGCTCCCAGCCTTGGCTGGTATTCCGATCGCTATCAAAGACAATTTGTGTTGCAAAACAGGCGTGACCTCCTGCGGTTCGCGAATGTTGCAAAACTTTCAATCTCCTTACGATGCCCATGTGGTGGATCAACTTAACGAGCATGGCGCGATCCTATTTGGAAAAACCAATCTCGACGAGTTTGCGATGGGCGGCTCGACCGAAACGAGCATCTTTGGTCCTAGTCGCAACCCTTGGGATTTGAGTCGGACCTGTGGAGGTTCCAGTGGTGGATCCGCGGCAGTCGTTGCAGCCGGATTGGTTCCAGCAAGTCTAGGGACCGATACCGGGGGCTCGATTCGCCAGCCGGCGGCCTTTTGCGGCGTGTGTGGCCTAAAACCCACCTACGGTCGAGTTAGCCGATGGGGATTGGTTTCCTACGCCAGTAGTCTTGATGTCGCTGGAGTCTTTGCCCACAGTGTCGAAGACTTAGCCTCGGTCTTGCAAGCGATCGCGGGTCATGATCACCGCGACTCAACTTGTTTGCCCCACGAAGTCCC
>JBJTAQ010000548.1:0-3183 GCA_046090945.1 Pirellula sp. | reverse complement strand
GATCGGACTGATCGGACTGATTATAATACCGATTTTAGAACCATGAGCATTGCATCGATTTCGCCATCGGTCCCAACGCTGATTCTCAAGCCATCGCCCCAAGTTCCGGCGGCACTTTGGGTGTAGTCCATATACCGCACCAAAATACCCTGTCCTTTGAGTTTTTCGTAGATCGGAAATACAGGCCGATCGCCTCGAGTCGCCCAGACGAAATTCGCATGGGACTCCGTCACATCAAACCCCAGTTGTCGCAATCGGGGTATCAACCGGGCTCGCGTGGCTAGAATCTTAGCGACATTCTCTTTGAGCCAGGCTTGATCGCTCATCGCCGCTGTCGCTCCTGCGATGCTGATCGAATCGGTGTTGTACGAGTCCTTGACCTTGCGCAAAAAACCGACCAACTGCGGATGAGCCACCAAATATCCAAAACGCAAACCTGCCAGTCCATACGACTTGCTCAGCGTTCTAGTCACCATAATCCTCGGATCCTTGGCAATCAATTCGACGGCATGCCTGGGAGCAAAATCGACATAAGCCTCGTCGACAACGATAGGACAGTCCAGCGAGTTTGCTAATCTCAGGATCGTCTCGTGATCGATCATCGTGCCGCTTGGGCTGTTCGGGTTAGGCAGAAAGACGAGTTTGAGTCCTGGCGACTTTTTAAAGAACTCCTCCGACAACTGAAAATCAGGCCCGAAGCGGATCTCTTCGTAGTTTGCTCCCTGAATTTGAGCAAGCGTCCGATACAGAATATAGCTTGGGAATGGCAAGCGTAACTTTTCCCCTGACCCGACGAAGGCTCTCGTGAGGATCGTCAGGATATCGTCGCTTCCGTTGCCGCATAGGATATGATCTGGGGTAACTCCGAGAACATCCGCAGCGACCATCCGAAAGGAGGTTGCCAATGGATCCGGGTAGCGCTCGAGTCGCTCGCAGGCCTGAGCGATCGCCTCCTTGACCCGAGGGCTGGGAGGATAAGGGTTCTCGTTCGTGTTGAGTTTGATCACCTTAGCAGCACCGGGTTGCTCACCGGGCTTGTAGGGTGCCATGCCAACGACTTCAGGACGAAGGTATTTTTCGATATTGCTCATAGGGACTGGAATTGGGCGATTATGGCATCTGGGAGATGAGTTTCAGGCAAATATCTTGAACCAGCCTAGGGTCTGCATTGCGGTTCTTCTTTTTAGCTTGACCTACCAAGGCAGCAACCGCCTTTTGATTACCCGCCTTAACCTTGTCGATCACGTCAGCGTTTTCCGAGAGCAGTTCCTTGCACAGCAATTCGATTTCGCCTGCATCAACTCGGACAATCCCAAGTGAATCGATCGCCGAGTCGACCGAAAGATTAGGATCGTCGAGCAATTTCGCAAGGGCTTGTTTGGCCTGCGAAGTATCAACTCGACCTTGTTCGATCGCCGTAAGCAAGAGGGCCATATTCATGGGAGAAACGGGATAAAGTTCGATTCCAATGCCTCGATCGTTCAGCGTTCGCAGGACATCCTGAAGCATCCACGAGGACATTCGCTTGGGCGAGGCTCCGGCGCGAATGCAATCCAGAAAGTACTCGACGACGGGCTTGCCCTGCTGGACCAAGATCTCTGCGTCGGTGGATTTGAGTTCGTGATCCTCGATCAGTTGTTTTCGGAAAAAGTCTGGCGTCGCGGCGGCATACTGTTGGGCATTGTGCTTTTGAGTCGCGGACAATCGCACTGGGACCAGATCCGGGCAGGGGAAGTAACGATAGTCGGCTTCCTCTTCCTTTTCGCGTTGAAGTTCGGTCTGACCGAGAACATCATTCCAACCGCGAGTCTGCTTGGGCGCTTGCCCTTTGGCTAGCCCAGTCCTCAAAAACTCGGTGTACTGCCTTGCCGTCTCGAATTCAATCGCTCGCTCGACGGAGCGAAAGCTATTGAGATTTTTTACCTCGACGATCGGGGTGGCGATCGATCCTCCCGCTTGGGTGATATGCAGATTCACGTTGGCATCGGCCCGGAGAGATCCTTCTTGCATGTTGCCATCGGAGATACCCAGATACACCATTAAAAGCCGCAGCTCGGAAAGATAGGTTTTTGCTTCCTCAGCGCTCGACAGGTCGGGCTCTGAAACGATCTCGAGCAGCGGTGTGCCAGCGCGATTCAGATCGATTTTCGAATCAGCTCGGCCTGAGTGTTCGTCGTGCATGCTCTTGCCCGCGTCCTCTTCGAGATGGGCCCGCACGAGCCGAATTCTTTTTTTAATATTGCTCGATCCAGGTGGGTTGGCTGAAGGCGTCACGGGTATATCGACAAACCCACCCGAGCAGATTGGCAAGTCGTATTGGCTGGTCTGATACCCCTTGGGTAGATCTGGATAAAAATAGTTCTTGCGATCCCACTTAGTGAAATCGGCCAGTTCGCAGTTGAGTGCCGCACCGGCAGTGCAAGCCAGTTCAATCGCATGCGCGTTGAGAACAGGCAACGCACCAGGCAGCCCCAAGCACACTGGGCAGACCTGGGAATTCGGAGGTTGACCGAAGCGCGTACTGCAGCGGCAAAAAAGCTTGGTCTGCGTCTTGAGTTGCACGTGGACTTCCAAGCCGATAACGATGCGATAATCCGTGGCGGTTGGGCTCATGGTCAGGGGGCTTCAAAGGAGGAAGGAAGTCTCGGTTGATACTCCACACTGCGGTGGTAGGCAGCGGCGATCGCAAGCAGCTTGGACTCACCCAACGGCGGAGCCTGAAGTTGCATGCCGATCGGCAAGGTGCCAGAGCTTTGTTGCAATGGAATCGAGATGGCAGGGACACCGGCAAGGTTCGCGCCGACAGTGAAGAGATCTTGGAGATAAAGCTGGATTGGATCGTTGATTTTCTCTCCAAGCTTGAACGCAGGCTCGGGAGTCGTCGGCCCGAGCAGGACATCCACATCCTTGAACGCATCATCGTAGTCTTGGCGAATCAAACGGCGAACGCGGAGAGCTTGCAAGTAATAGGCATCGTAGTAGCCAGCGCTGAGCGCATAGGTCCCAAGCAGTATCCGCCTGCGAACCTCTGGGCCAAAACCCTCGCTTCTCGATAGCTGCATCATGCGTTCTAGCGTTGATGCTTCTTTGTGTTTCGATCGGTATCCATAGTGAACACCATCGTAGCGAGCTAGATTGCTGCTGGCTTCGCAGGGTGCGATTATATAGTAGGTTGCAATGCAG
>JBJTAQ010000547.1:0-2327 GCA_046090945.1 Pirellula sp. | reverse complement strand
AGCCCCATCGGCCGCAGTGAGTGTAGACCTCGAAGGAAACGACACGATCAAGGGTGCTGCAGAGACCTATCAAGGAGTAGGAATAAATCCCCAACAGTACTCCGTAAACGGCTCTCTGTCGCCTGATCCGCTTTCAACCGGATCCTCCGATGTGGACCTTTACAAGTTCCAACTTGAGATTGGCGAGCGTGTTAAGATCAACGTAAATACGACCGGCAATCTTGATGCTGCACTCAAGATCTTCGATGCCAGCGGCGTAGCTCAGATTGTAAGCAACGGTAATGATGCAACCACTGCGGACAATGTGCCGGCTCCAGGGGAACCAACCAGTCGAGACCCGTACATCGATTTCACAGCGACCAAAGCAGGTGTTTACTATGCGGCCGTCAGTGCAGCGGGTAATACCAGCTACGATCCACTGTCACTCGCCGATCGTTATCAAGGCCCAACTAGCGGCGATTATTCGATGACGCTCGAAGTGCTCCGTCCTGAGCAATTTGTCATCACCGTCGATGAGGTCAATACCTATGCGGATGGGGAAACCTTCACCATTCGCCAAGTTGCCGATTTTGTCGGGACAACGAGCAATTCAAGGACGTTTGAGTTCACCCGAACCGGTGCCGTATCGGGCAATAATATCCCGGTATTTATCGGGGCCGATTATCGAGTTCCAGACGTGGCCCGCGCTATCGCTGCTGCGATCAACGGTGCTGGAATGGATAACAGCCAAAACCTCAGCAACGGGCCATTCGGATTTGCAAATCCACTCGCACCAGTCTCGGCCCTACCGCTCGGGGGTATCAGTGGCTTTAACCCTGGCGCAAGCAATGCTGTAGGCCCAGACTTGGGAGTCAACTCAGGGAATATCCGAAACGGAAATTCCGCGGGTCAGGTTCAAATCGAAGCGGGATTGAATCGAACTGCAGCCGCGACAAACGACCGTGCACCATTCGATCAAGGATCTTCATCGGGTTCCAATCATATGGCCTTAGGGTTTGGTCACGACCGAACCATGTCAGGTGTTCTAGGCACATCGCTTGGTGATGGCACCACGGAAAAGTTTGTGGTAATTCGGAATGCGTACTCAATCACCTCAAGTGTCGCACGAAGGATCAATGCTCGTGTTGGTGGAAACAACGCGAACCAAATCATCCCCGAGAGCGGTATTGCGGTCTCCGGTGGGGCGACTCCAACTTTGATGAACAACACATTCATCAATGTACAAAGCCCCATCGTTCAAGAGCCTCCGATTTATAGCAACACGATCGTCGGAGATGTTTCGCCTGTCCGACCGGCTGCCGTTATCGTAGGTGGCAACACTTATCAATACGTTGAACCTGCGAAACCAGACTCCAATTTATCCTGGGGTAACATCGAGGCAGTCCCGACTAACGTTCCAAACACAAGTTCGGATTTCAACTTCGTTGCGGCAAATAACGAACAGCTACTGATCGATTTCCCGGGGAACAACTTCCTCCCAGGTAGTGGTTCGCAAATCATCGATAGCTCGATCAACTCACTGCCAGAGCGGGAAAGCTTCCGCGCTGTGAAGAGTGCTGTGGGAATCGCTCCTAGCCCAATACTGGCTCCAGATCGCGATTTCTACGGTCTGTACCGTGCGGACGACCCCAACGTAGCCCCACCAAGCGGTTTGGGAGGAAACGTTTTCAAAGACCGTGGTGCGGTCGATCGTGCTGATTTCATCGGTCCAACTGCCGTCTCACTGGTCCCAATCGACAACGATGCACAGCAAGTCGACAGCGACAAGACCGAGTCGGTGATCCAATTAACCGGAGGGGTCTATCCTGAGTTTCGAATCCAACTCAAAGATGGATTCGAAACGGCGAACCTCGGTGGAGGCACCGGAATCAACGATGATTCTGTCGTCGGTCGAACCGGCGGAAATCGACTACCAGGTTCCGTAGTGACCATCACTGAAAATGGCCGTTTGCTCGTCGAAGGGATCGACTATTCGTTCTCTTACAACACGACCACCAACGAGATCGTTCTCAAACCGCTGGCCGGCGTTTGGCGAAACGAACGGGTCTACGATATCAACATCAACAACAAAGATCGATTCGTCGTAGACGCAGTATCCGGCGATCAGATCAATGATGGAGATTCCTTCAGCATCAAAGACTCCAACGGTGGCAATGTCACCTTCGAATACGAAAGCGGATACCGGTTGCAGATTCCACAAGGACTCCAACTCAATCTTCCATTGGCAGGTGGGGGTGCCGGCGGAATTCTAGATGGTGATCGATTTACGATCACCAGCGGTGGAACTGTCTACTCGTTCGAATTCGATAGCAATGCCAATATCATCA
>JBJTAQ010000546.1:0-1581 GCA_046090945.1 Pirellula sp. | reverse complement strand
CGTCTGGTGTAGACGGATTGGGTTGTAAAACAATTCGATGTATTTGAAGACCGACCTTTCTGCCTCTTCGAGGTCCCGATAGGTTTGATCATTCGTCCATTCGTGTTTCAGCGACCAGAAAAACCTCTCGGCTACCGCGTTGTCGTAGCAACAACCGGTTCGGCTCATCGAGCAGGTGATCTGCATCGTCTTGAGTAAGCCTTGGAAGGCCTCACTCGTGTATTGGCATCCTCGATCACTGTGATGAAGAAGGTTGTTCGTGGCTGGTCGCCGTCTTTCGATGGCTTGTCTAAGAGCATCGGTGATGACTTTGGTCTCTAGACTATTGCTGATCGCCCAGCCTACCACCTTCCGACTGTAAAGGTCTAATACGACGGTCAGATAGACCCAGCCTGTCGAAGTCGGTAAGTAAGTGATGTCCGCAACCCACTTCTGGTTTGGACCATCCGCTTTAAATTCCTGATTGAGAGCATTCGTTGCAGCCTGTCGCGAGGGATCCGCAACCGGTGGTGGTAGGACGAAACTGCTTGGAAACACGACTTTTTAGCCCCATTTCCCGCATTGCCTTGGCAACCGTGTTTCTGCATGCGTTTTCTCTCTCAGGAGAGTTCCGCATCTCCTGAGAGATCTTTGCACTGCCGTAGATCCCGTGGGACGACTTGTAAACATCGAGTACATGCGCCTTGATGCTCTTGCTTCGAAGAGCTCTCTGGCTGGGCTTTGCTTCCAACCAGTCGTAGAACCCACTCGTGCTAACATTCAGGACTCGACACATCGTTCGAATTGGAAAGGAGTCTCGATGTTGTTTGATCCAGGCGTATCTCACTGCGACTCCTTCGCGAAATACGCCGTTGCTTTTTTTAGGATTTCTCGTTCTAGTTCGGCTTGCCGCAACTGCTTTCGAAGCTGGCGATTTTCTGCTTCGAGCTGCTCAAGACGAGCCGTGTCGCTGGTCGGGGAACTATGGGCCGATTGTTTTTGGCACCATTGACGAAGCGTCGTATAGGGAACATCAACGGCCTTGGCCGCAGCTGCCAGGCTGTACCCCTCCTGGGTCACAAGCTTGACCGCGCCATCGATAAAATCTTGATCAAAGGTTCGACGGGGTTTCTTTTCATTAGTTGACATTGGACTTCCTCCGGCTTGAGTTTAGGGTTCGCCGCCGGTGTCCGCCAGTCCTGGGCTATCGCAGAATGCGGCCTCTCTCCCCGAGCGAAACTCTCCTCGAACAAAACCGAGACTCTCGCGCTTTGGAGTGCGTAAAACCCAGGAAAAACGGGCTTGTCGGTATTTGCCCGTCGATACAGCACAGTTGCCGTCCCTCTTGGTGATCTGTCGATTGGAGCAGCGTTGTTAACCAGCAGCGAGTAAGTTTTTGGCACGCTCATTGGTGACCCGTAGGTTGACGTGACGCGTATCTGAAAACCTCTACTTTCAACTTTCTACAACCCGCTCTCTAGCCTCAGAGCGGCTCGCCGATTTCTCGAACGCATTTTTCCAGAATGTCTTACAAGGCCAGACAGCTAAGGGCGGGAAAATAACCAATCTACTTGCGGCGATGCCGATTCAGCCTAAGCTGTT
>JBJTAQ010000545.1:0-4158 GCA_046090945.1 Pirellula sp. | reverse complement strand
AGTCCGCGATGTTCAGGCGGTCCTCGTTTCACCTTTTCTAAACCTGGGGGATTCCGACCATGCGAAATTCGATCCAAAAACCACTCTCGATTCTGTTTGCCATGCTGGCTCTGATGAATGCAGCCTGGGCTCGCAACCCCTGGGCCTCTGCTATCGGCGAAGCTTGTGTTGCCCAACACCGCGCCGAAGACATCGCCAACAGGATCAAACGAACCGCTCCGCATAGCCACCTTGTAAGCCACGCGATGGCCTTCGACCATCTTGCCTGTACCTTGGTCGAACGTGTTAAGTGCGGAGCGCCCTGCAATCAGGTCCAAGGTCTGTACCGTCAGCTCGAGGGGACCTGGAGCCAACTCCGCGTTGAGATCTACACCGACCCTTGCTTGTGCTCAGATCGCACCTTGAAATCGCTCGCCGACGGCATGGATACCCGGATGAGGAACCTATGCAAAGCGATCGAGAGGGTCGTCGAACGCGAGTTTCGCTGCCTACCAACCATGCCAAACCCAGTTTACGGCATTTCCAACTTCGGAGCCCCAGGTTTCTCCAATTCGAGTTCCCTGCATCTGCAATTCCAATCCTCGAGCAGGATCCCGTTTGGAGTCCCCTCGAACTCCATCCACTTCGGTGTCCCCTCTTACTCTTATCGAGTCAATCCTTACCAAAGTCCCAGTTTCCACAACCCAGGATTACCCGCTCCAAACCCTTATGGGCCCGGCTGGAATCAACCCACTTGGCCTAGCCAACCATTCGGTGGAGCAAGCCCGTGGAGAGCCTTCTAGTTTCACCCAGCATTCCATACCGCTAGCATCCAATCCAGCTGCCACGCAACGCTTGCTTGAATTTGCTAGCACACTCCATCAAGTCAACAGGGACGGAATGGCTCATGCCGATGGGGTGCGTGAGCCGAAGAATCGATTTATCCATAAAGGTCTATCAAGGGCCGGTGGTCAGACACCGGCTTTTTTTATGGCTTTCTAATCGAGGCTCCGATGCGGTTTGTTAGAAAATCGATGAAGCAGTCCGCAACTCGCAGCGATTCACTTGCCCAGCATCTTGGGCTATTCGCACTGCTAGTGGCCCTCTGGGCCATGAATCTTTTTCCGATCCAGCAAGCACAAACGGTCCTGGTCGCCAGCGCCATCGTATCGAGCCAACGGCTCTCAAGCTTGCAGGAACTCTCGCGGCAAAAACAGGTCCCAAGCGAATCGATTCGATGGGTGCATTACCAAAGGGATGCAAAACGCAAATCGCGGAGCATCCAATCTACCGGCCAAGATAACAGTATCGAGCACATGCGACTGATGATGGGTGTCCGGACTGGCGACTCTACCGAACAGATCCAGCGGGAACTCGAGCGGTTGACCGAATCCGAGACCGAGACAGCCAGCAGCATAGCCGATCAAACAGAGTTAAGATCGCAGCGATGGCGATTGGCGACGATCGAGCATCAAATGATGCTCTTTGAATTGGATCAAACCCGTCAAATGCAACAAGCCGACGTGGCAACAACCCAGATGGCAGGAACCGAGGATCAATCGACCGGCGAACATCGCACGCGGATCCCAGCCTCGACCGTCGTGCATCGAAAACTTAGCGCTGAGTCAACTCGAACGCCTAGCAATCCAATTCGGGTCGCCGAGGATCCTCAAAAGACGTGGAAAACGCTGCTAGGGGACTTCGATCGCTGTGCCACGACCATCGAACAGCTTGAAAGTCAGATCAAGGACGCGAAAACCAAGGCATCCGGTACGATTGCCTTGACTGGCTCGCCTCGCATCGGTGTGCTCAGTTCGCGTGCTTCGATTTCCCACGTAGCATGCGTATTAGCCTTTACGGTACTCAGTTGCATCGCTTTGGTTCTCTTTCTGCAACCCCCGAACCGACGAAAAAACAGCCGCACACCCAAAGTCGATCAGACAGACTTTAGCAAGTTCCTCACCGAGTTGGGCTTGCGCAACCTGGGAACGATTCCCATCACTGGCCTTGAATCAACGAGTGAACCACCTCCTGCGATGCTTTCTTCCAAGACCGAAAGCCGTAGGCAATTCCGACGCTTGGAATTTTCCTGTCGCATCGTCAATGCTCTGTTGGTGGCATGGGTTGGCTTGTTTGCGATTCGATTTCTAAGCGATTCGAATTGGCGGGAACTGCTGTTCAACGCGCCGCTGTCGGCCTTTTCGAGCATGATTTTTGGGATTTAATTGGGCAACGACTCCTTTTTCCTGTCCTTAGCTGCTCGGTACTCCCACTTACGTGGAATGAACTGAGACAAGTTCTAGTGCGAGCGATGAGCACCTCTGTGAGTCGCTGTGTCTTTGTGGTTCGAGGAAAAAACTTCCTGAAGTTTCGCTCCTAGCCATTCGCGACGCTCGGCCGGGAGCCCTGAGCCAAATTTGAGTGTGCGATCGCCCATCAGAGCGATCGAGGCTGTGAAGGGTGAATCCGCATCGGCCTGGGTACGAATCATTCGCACAATTTGAATATTCGCCGCATCAAATCTTTTCTTCCAGGACAAAAAACCGATCCCAGTCGAGATATATGAGTCCATCTGGTCGACGACCACCTTGACCCTTCCCACAAGATTCATCATCGTCATGGTGATCAAACCGATCCCGATGACAACAAACGGGATCAGGAACATACACAAGAACAAGGTCGAGCCGAGCGACATCGGCTCGTCGTTCATCACTGGCTTGCCACCTCTTAATCCACCTGGGATCGGTAGCCAAGCCGGGATTGGTCCAATCAGGTTAGCCCAAAGCCCCGCCAGGGCGATCGATAGAAATACCGAATTGATCCCGTTCCAAAAAAGACTGGCTCCGAGCAACCCCAGAAAACTAGGGATCGATCGCATCGAGGCGATCAGAACCAGACTCTGGCCCCAGGAAACCGCGGAGCAACCCGAGGGTATCTCCGCAAGTATCTCCTCCCGACTGCGATGGCTCCAGTTGAGTTCCGAGAGCTTGAATACCTTGCGGCAAACTTCACACGCTGCAGCGCCTTCCTTGATGTTGACCGATTCGAATGGGATCACTGAATCGCAATCGGGGCATCGCTGGATAGATGATCCACCGAGCGCCTCTCTAATTCTTCGCATCACCATCGGTTCGAGCCCTGCTAGTGGAACGGATCACTCCGTTCGCAAAATTTCCAGTTAGCCGAAAAGTCTCTCAATCGGTTTGCCCATATCGGTGATCGGTACCGGTCGATCGCCATCGTAGAGGTTTTTCGCGTAATCGACCCCGATGCTCGCATGGATGGTAGCAAACAAATCAGGAACACTGACCGGATCCGAGACGATCTTCTTGCCGAGCTCATCGGTTTGCACATAGGCGCCGATGTGTCTGAGCCCCCCTCCGGCCAGCACGCATGAGAACGCTGTGGCTTGATGCCCACGACCTCCCCCACTGTCGAACTCCGGAGGGCGTCCAAATTCAGTGGTGATCACGATCAAGGTTCGGTCGAGTTGCTTGCGGGCATCCAAATCGGTGATCAATGCCGCAACGGCTGTATCCAACTCGCGAATCAGCGCATGCTGCTGCAAGATCCCTTCGTTGTGAACATCCCAGCCAGCGCCGTTGAGGAAATTCAAATTGTGCGAAACTTCGACAAATCGAACTCCTCGTTCGGTGAGCCGTCTTGCCAACAAGCAGCGTTGGCCAAACTCGCCGCCGTAACCCTCCCGCAGCGAGTCGGCCTCTGATTTCAAATCGAATGCTTGCTTGAATTCAGGACTGCTCCAACGAAAACTCTCTTCGATCGCTTTGCGATAGTCGGCAACCTCCGAGGAGGATGACTGGCTAGATGGGGAACGAAACTGCTTGAGCATCTGCTCGCGGCGAGAGCGTCGCTCAGGCGTCACCCCCTCAGGGGTACTCAAGCCCGCAGGACCTTGGCCCGTATCGGTCAAATACAAGTAACCGTCCTTTGCTCCCAAGAAACCCGGACCTCGCGTGACGTTGGGATAGCCGATCAGAACATAAGCGGGCACTCCGGTTTGGGCAGCACCACGCTGATTCGATATGACCGATCCGATCGATGGATAGGTCACTGTCCCACTGACGGGTCTACCTGTGTGCATTCGATTGGTGGCTGCGGCATGCTCGTCGATCAAGTCATGATGCACCGTGCGAACGGCTGTCACCTGATGCATCC
>JBJTAQ010000544.1:0-3454 GCA_046090945.1 Pirellula sp. | reverse complement strand
CGTTATTTAACGAACTGTGGGAAGCGTGGATCCCTCGCGGGCACGCACCGAGTCGAGCGTGCATTCACGCGCAACTCGCAGCGCCAGGATATCGAGCCGAACTAATCATTACCGCTGCGTGCGATGCGACTTTGACGAACCGCGATTGACTGCAACTTGTGCTAAGGCTCAAAATGTTCTGATGGATGGACGCTTTGCGAATCCATCCAAGATTCGTGCCTGCTAGACTCACGTAGGACACGGCTTCCAGCCTGTCCCCATCTCTCCACACTCAGAGTTATTCTCTCCTAGTACAATCCTTGTTCAAAACCAATCCCAAGGTTTTCAATGGGTTAATGCGGGCCCTTCGGTTTAAAATACGATTCTGACCTACGGCCTAAAGCCTCTCGCCTCCGGCCTAAAACGTGGTCTATCGCTCCTCGGTACGTCGAGCAGTCCTTTGTCCCCGTGGCGATTCCCCATTGCATCGCGAGTGTTTTTAACCACAGAGACGCAGAGGGGCACAGAGAGGCGTTCAGTAACTCTGTGAGTCTCTGCATCTCGGTGGTTTAAGAAAACGGTTCAGAAAAACCAGCTATCCAGGTCAAAAACCCCGCGCGTTTCGTCCCCGCACCACCAACTCGTTTCGAACTCGGTCCACTCCCGGCTCAAATCCTAGCATCGTCTCGATCAAATCCGACTCGCGCTTGCTGCGCACCTCGCCTCGCAAGACCGCAACGCCTCCCTCAAAGGATACATCGACGTCGGCTTTGGTCCTCTCTCGAACCCTCTCCTCGATCCGATCGGAAAGATTCGGATTCGCAATCAATTCCCCCTCGTCCTCGACAATCGAGTTGAGATCCAACTTGGGATAATACATACCATTCTTACCCAACGGACCCAACGGGCGATTGACCCTCTGAGACCCAGTCTCAATCCGAATGTTGTTGGCCGCAACCGGAGTTGCCCCTGTTCCCGGAGTCGCCTGGGTTGCACCGACGAAGCCTTTCAAGTCTGCGCGATTGGACCCCACAAAGTCTCCCGCTTGCCGGTTCCCCCGCAGGAAACGACTATCAGGTCTTGCCAACCCCCCAGGGTTGTTGGCTCCCCCTGTGACATTCCCCCCGGCCTGACCCCCATTCTGATTCTGCTGTCCAAAAATCAATGGAGGCGCGCTACCCCTCGAACGAATCGTCGAAGGGCTGTTTCCAAGTCGCGCAGCAGGCGACGCTTGCTGGATCCCACCGGGCGCGGATCCTACCGTCCGATTCCCAATCAACTGGGCTTGAGCCCGATTGAAATCGCCAAAAATACTTACGACACTCACCGTCAGAAAACCGCAAACTACTCGCGTCATCCACATTATATGAGCCCTTTAATCGATCGTCTCGTTCCCCGAACTTCTTACCGCGTCTGCCGGCGCTACCACCTGCCCAACCGACTGACCTAAATGGATCCAATGCTCCCCCTCAGACAGCCTTACCAAAACCCGATCTGACTCGATCTGCGCTACAAATACGTCATGCAGATGATTGGGGATGCTGCTCCCCTCAGAAACCTTTTCAATCGTCCCCCGACCATCGGTCGAAAACCAAGCCTGTGTCACCCCTTGGCGATTTACCGTGATCGCCTTGAGTTCGAGATTCTGCAACGCCTTAGCAAACCCCTTGGCGAACGGATTTCGCTGAACCAGAGTCGTCGGTGGCTTGAGGACTCCCTCGGCCTCCGCTGTCAACTCCCAATCACTCAACTCGTCCGTGTTGACCGCCTTGTCCAAACATAATACTTGGATACTCAAACTCACATCCAATCGACCGTCGTTGCCGATCGGATTCAAACTCACCGAGCGAATTTTCTGTAGATGACTCGCTCGCCGAAACGCATCCAAAAAGGTGCTGAGCTTGGCCAGCGTTGTCTGTCCCCTTAGCGAGTAATCGATGCGATACCCGACTCGCTCGCGCTTGCCTCGCTTGGTTCGTGACTTGATCTCGACCGGCACGGGTTGCGACGCATCCACCGAAGCGGACTTGAGCTGATGCGTCTCAACCAAACTCAACAGCCACTGCTGATACAACGATTTTGCTAACGTCGGATCCGATGGCAACGCTCGGTTGTTGTACTCTTCTAGACGTTTGCCCGCCTTCTGAGACGCAAACTGCACTCGCTTGCTCTCCTCGATCTCTTTGCTCAGCCGATCGATCTCCGTATCTAGGGCCTGCTTGGGTTGCTCGATCCAACCTTGATACAATCGGTCGAGTCCATAGATTCCAAAAACGGCCGCACAAGCGACCAATAGCCATTTGGTGGTCGGCGTCATTCCTTGGCCTCCTGCCTGTCCGATGGACTCGGGGCAACCGCGCTCCCCGCAACAAACCTCTTCAATCCAGGTGCCTCGATCGGAAACTCGATGTGGGTCTCAAACTGCCAAGGGTACTCTTGGGAATCGGCGTTCTGAGTGATCTGCTTGCTGACAATCGTGTACTTGGCCCCTCGTATCCGATTCTCTAACTCGGAGATAATCTCCTGCGATTTGACCTGCATCGATAAATCCAATGCTCCATTCCCCTTGGCATTGACCGTCGCACTCAAACGACGAACAGTCGCATCCTGTCCATCCGGTAACCTGGATGCTAAATCGCTTAACTCGGCTACCCAGTCGACTTGGTCGGACAACCAACTCTCAACCAATGCCACCTGATCGGACTTCTCCTGGTACTTCGAGGTTACCTTGCTGGTGTCCTTGAGTGTGTTCTGCAACGACAAGGATTCGTCCTGCAAATCCCAAACGTCACTGAGCATGAAGTATCCTCCCGCAAGCGCCGCGGCCAGGCCAAGCCCCCCTAAGCCACCCCAGCGTATCCACGGATTCGGTGGTGCCGGTGCCCGCTTCGGTGATAGCATGTTGATCGGCAACGATTGCGTTTGCTGCAAGTCCAAGGCAGCACCAAGGTTCGCCGCCGATATCGTTGGGACCGAACCAAGCGATGATCGGAGTTCAGCCGACATCGATGGCTCACCCGATACTTGCCAACCCGATAATGGATCGATCAAACGTACCTTGCCAGGCTCCTGCTCCTCGACCGCCGTGGAAACCTGTCTTGCGAATTCTCCTGTCTCGTAAACAATCCAGTTGACCGGTAAATCACCTAGCGACCGCGGCAACAAAGTTAAACAACGATTCGCCTCGGTGTCGATCTGCTCGGCGACCCGCTCGGGATCCTCCTCGGAATATCGGATCGAACGCAACATCAGCGGCTCACTCCCACGACAAATCGCCACCTCGGCCTCACCGGTCAACAAGTGGATGGAGATCGTCACAGAGTTCGATGGAACGTCTGACTGTCTCAGCAAACTCAAGGGGGCCAAATGCCTTGAGCCAACCGCCGCAAGCTTAAATCCCGCCTCCGTGCACTGACTCTGCAAACTTTCCAACAATCGCTGCCCAAGCGCAAACGCAAACACCTGCTTGCTCAAC
>JBJTAQ010000543.1:0-3182 GCA_046090945.1 Pirellula sp. | reverse complement strand
AGTCTCCGGGGGCTTCTTGCCTCGAACCTCGGCAATCCTTGCATCGAATTTCTTGAGCTCTTCTGCTGCGGCAGGCAAATACTGATAGAGAACTCCTGGAGAGATATTCACGCTCGGGTTTTTGTCCAAGAGCATCTTCTGCTCGTCGGTTCGCTTATCTGCAGGGGTTTCATAAGCGGTCCGCAACGACGTTCGAAGCGGGTCTTCGAATTTCATCAGTTCCTTGTCCAAGGCCTCTTTCATGTACTTTGATTCCGTGGTGGAACGCTCAGCCGCGATCGCTTGTGCTTCCTTTTCGATCTGAGCCGATGCTTCATGATCGGCCAGAGTGTACAGGGAGATCAATCGCTCCGAGGGCGTTTTCCACTGTTGCCAATCCATCGCCGGAGCCAGCACGGCTCGGATCGCAAAGTAGTCTTCCTGAGAGAGAGGATCGTAGCGATGGTCGTGGCATTGAGCGCAGTTCAAGCTTGAGCCCAGCAGGGTCGAACCGATGACTTGGATCGTATCGGCGATGGTTTTGTTTCGAGCTTCGGGAGAATTATCACCGCTACCGGTTCCATCGGCGGTCAGGCGCAGGAAGCCCGTTGCCGTCAGGAGTTCGATTTGGGCTGGAGTCCAATCCCCTTGTTTATCTCCGGCTAGTTCGTCTCCAGCAAGTTGTTCGATGATGAATCGATCAAAGGGTTTGTCTTCATTGAGTGATTTGATCACATAGTCGCGGTATTTCCAGGCCCAAGGTCGCTCGGGATCGGCCAGAGTTGCGCCGTCGCTATCGGCATACCCAGCAGCATCGAGCCAGTGACGTGCCCATCGTTCGCCGTAATGAGGCGACTGCAAAAGGGTGTCTACCAGTTGTTCGTACCAGTCGTCGGCTGAGTTCTGCATCCACTGCTCGAACTGCAGGTCGCTCGGGGGCAGTCCAATCAGATCCATAAACACGCGACGGATCAACGTTGCGCGCGGTGCATCGACGGAGAGTGCAAGTCCAGGTGGCATCGCATCGGCGATGATTTGATCGATCGAGGTTCGAATACGATCGCCATCGATCGTGCGAGACTTCTGAGGTTTCGCCAAGGGAAGATAAGCCCAGTAGGATCGTTCGCTATCGGTCAGTGGGATCCCTGGTCCGATGGTATCCGGTTCAGGTCGAATCGTTGGCGAACCAGCGGCGATCCAGGCTCGTAAGATCGCTCTTTTATCGGCGGAAACTTTGTGGGAACCGGGGGGCATATCCTCCGACTCGACCCGTTGGAGGATTAGCGAAGCGTCGGCGTTTCCAGCAACAAGGGCTGGACCCGAATCCCCCCCTTGGAGCATGAGTCGAACGAGTCTCAGGTCGAGAGACCCTTCGGGCTTTTCGTTAGCTCCATGGCAATCCAGGCAGTACTCGCGCAAAATGGGCCGAATATCTGTCTCGAATGAGATTTTCTGCGAGGCCTCTTGGGCTCGGCTGAGCGACGCTATGAGTGCGAGCAAGACCAACAGACAAAAACGAAGCATCGGTTGTCCGACCGGGTGGGAGGGTGGGTGCATATCCAGGTGGGAGGGCGTCGGTAGGGGCCAGGCATTCACCCGACCTCACGGGTATTATAGGGTACTTATCAAGCAGTCCCAATGCTAGATGGCATGCCCTACAACTCACCGGTGGGCTTGCGCCCAACCGCTACTAATAAAAACCGTCCGGTGACGTTCCCAATCAAAGCGGAACGGCGCAAGCCGTCCGGTGACGCACTTGGCAATACAACCAACTCACCGGTGGGCTTGCGCCCAACCGCTACTAATAAAAACCTTCCGGTGACGTTCCCAATCAAAGCGGTACGGCGCAAGCCGTCCGGTGAAGCACTTGGCATTACAACCAACTCACCGGTGGGCTTGCGCCCAACCGCTACTAATAAAAGCCGTCCGGTGACGTTCCCAATCAAAGCGGTACGGCGCAAGCCGTCCGGTGACGCATTTGGCAATTCATACAACTCACCGGTGGGCTTGCGCCCAACCGCTACTAATAACAGCCGTCCGGTGCCGTTCCCAATCAAAGCGGAACGGCGCAAGCCGTCCGGTGACGCACTTGGCAATACAACCAACTCACCGGTGGGCTTGCGCCCAACCGCTACTAATAAGAGCCGTCCGGTGCAGTTCCCAATCAAAGCGGAACGGCGCAAGCCGTCCGGTGACGCACCTGGCAATACAACCAACTCACCGGTGGGCTTGCGCCCAACCGCTACTAATAGCAGCCGTCCGGTGCAGTTCCCAATCAAAGCGGTACGGCGCAAGCCGTCCGGTGACGCATTTAGCAATTAATACAACTCACCGGTGGGCTTGCGCCCAACCGCTACTAATAACAGCCCTCCGGTGCCGTACTTTGATTAAAAAACCAAAAATGCGATCAAGTATTCGAATCGTGTTCGATCAGCACCGCGACAGCCTCTCCCCCTCCGATGCACAAACTTGCAACCCCCAACCGCTTTTGGTGCCTCTCCATCGCATGCATGAGCGTCACGAGGATACGTGTTCCGCTGCATCCGATCGGATGCCCCAATGCGATCGCCCCTCCGTGCACGTTCACAGAATCATAGGACAAACCAAGCTGACGCACGCAAGCGACCGTCTGCGAGGCGAAGGCTTCGTTGATCTCGAATAAATCGACATCCGATACCGACACGTTAGCCAACTTGCATACCTTCAGTATCGATTGGACCGGGGCAGTAAAAAGATCCGCCGCAGCTTGGCTGTGCTGAGCAGTTCCTAGAATCCGAAACGCAGACTGCTTGGGCAGCATTCGTCGAACGCGATCGTCGACGATCAGCACACTCGCGGCTCCATCTGCGAGCCCTGATGCATTGCCCGCGGTGACCGATCCATCCGACGCGAATGCCGGCTTGAGTTTCGCGAGTCGCTCGAGCGAGGTGTCTTTGCGAGGACAACCGTCGACCCGAATCGTCGTCTGGGGATCGATCACCACCGGCGCAATTTCTTGTTCAAAAGCCCCCTGCTCTACCGCCGCGCAAGCTCGTTGGTGACTGGCAAGCGCCCAAGCGTCCTGGTCGGTGCGACTGACTGGCTCGGACCGAGCGACGTTGTCCGCATAGGTCCCCATCGCAACCAGACCAAGTGAACAGCGCAAACCGTCGTTTTCAATCGCATCGAGCAGCGGGCTTTTGAACAAGAAATTGCGCCGGTGG
>JBJTAQ010000542.1:0-10472 GCA_046090945.1 Pirellula sp. | reverse complement strand
GTAATCACCGCCGATTTGTTGAGCAGGATTGTAGTATTGATAGAACGATAGACCTTTGCAATCAGGAGATGTTTTCGGGAGAAACGCCAGCTGCACTTGGCTAGCTAACTCAAGGTCCTGTTCGACCAGCTTCTGGGCCACCAGGTTTTCGTGCATCTGAGCGTTTTCGATGGCGATACCAGCCTGGTTGGCCACACCGATGAGAATCTCAAGGTCTTTTTCTTCAAAGCCACCTTTGGTTTGCGTGGAATCAATTTGGATCACGCCGAGGGGTTCTCCCTCGAAGTTCAAAAGCGGTGCAACGATCATGGACTTGATCTTAAGGTCCGAGACGCTTTCGCTCATGCTGAAATCGCCGCCAGCATCGAGAGAAATGATCGCTTCTTTGGACTTCATCACCTCTCGGACAACTGTTCTCGATGGTCGAGCTTTGTCCTCTTGATCCTTGTTCCGAGTTCGAACACAGCTGATCATCAGATTATCGGAAGCGTCTTTGAGGATGATGAAGCCTCGGTCGGCTTGTAGGAAGATCGAGAACAAGGAGTCGAGGACTTTAGGAAGAACCTCGTCGATTCCGATCGTCTTTCCAAGATTACGCATGATCTCCAGCAGTGCAGCTAGTCGGGACTCTGCGCTTGCCGAGAGCTGAAAGCCATATTCACTACCTCGTACATCCATTCCCATACGGGCTTTTACACTGGGGCTATCGTTCTCGCCTTCTTCGTCATCGATCAACACCCCCAAACCGCCCCGTTTCGAAGACCCAATGTCACCCTTGAACGAACTCTGCTCCTTGGTGTCTCCGTACGACAATTCGATGTCGCATATCCGTATCGAGTCACCGTCCTGCAATTGAATCGGGCCATTGATGAGTTTTCCATTGACGAAGGTGCCGTTGCGACTGCCGAGATCTTCGCAGGCATACCCACCATTTCGTGCGAACAAACGAACATGCTGTCGGGATACAGCAGCACCGTTTTCCAGAATGATATCGCACTCAGGATGGCGACCGATAATGTATTGCGGTTTGGACAGATTCTCCCGGCGTCCCATAGCCGGCCCGCTGCTGACGATTTCGATGTAGCTCATAAATTCGCAAAAAAACCAATTCTAAGAATTCATCGGGTTGGTACGAGGGATTTTCAACATGCTTTGGAGAATACCCACCGGATCCAGGTAAGGATACCTGTTTCTCGCCCACCTGAAAATCAAAATCGTGGAAACCCTGTTGCTAAGAACTTGAAAATGCTGTTCGGGGTCGAAAAAGTGCCAAAAACGATCAGAATACTCGCGCCAAAACCCAACACAGAACCCCTCTTGGGTAACTTGGGCAAAATGTCGCGTGAGGCTGATTATGGTACGGTTCAGCTCGGTGAACGTCGAGATTTTTTGGTTTATTGGATACACTATACATCCCTAGTTTTTGGGAGTCCAATGGTCGCAAAAGGAGTTGCAATCCATGTCGGAGCCGAGTGAGCCGAATGTTTGTCCCAGGAATCCGCACCTGAATTTCCTTAGTTCCATCAGGTCAAGAGTGTCCAACGCCATTTCGCCAAACCTGGAAACCAGATCAGCGATCTTTTGGGCTTCGTTGATATTCGGCCTAATTGCCATCAACCTGGGTATCGCCGCTTTTGCCCTCGTTGTGGCAATCGCAGATCCCTCCTTTCGACCCTTGCCAGATTATCATTCGCAAGCGGTCGATTGGCAGAATCACAAGGACTTATTGACACAATCCGACCGCTTGGGTTGGCAAATAAAAATCGATCCTTTTGAGGCTCCTTTAGGAGTTCGAGTTTTTGTGACTGACGCTCAAGGATCTCCTGTGACAGGTGGCACAGGCACGCTCATGGCCTACCACTTTACGAGGTCGGCCGAACACCGTTGCGTGAGATTGCAGGAGAGTCAGCAGGAGGCCGGTGTCTATTATGCACAGATGCCCATTGATAGGGATGGCAACTGGCAAATGTCATTGGATTTGCGCGGACCTCAGGGCGAGCAGTACATTGCGGAAAGGACCGTAGATTGGAGTATTCGATGATCCAATGGTTGGTGGCTGTCATCGCGGCTTCCTTGTTCGGCTCACTCCATTGCGTGGGCATGTGTGGGCCGTTCGTATTGATCGCAACCAACACCATGGGTGGTGCAAAAACGCTCGATGGATCAAGAAGTGTAATCACCAAGCTTTCAAATAACTGGATTCTGTTGTGCTCCTATCATTTTGGACGACTTGTTACGTACCTGATACTTGGTCTGCTGATGGGTTCTATCGCATCGGCAGTGCAAGGTATCGCAGGTGGATGGGGGATCGGCTATTCAGCCTCTGTAGTTTCTGGGTCGATTCTGATCCTTCTTGGGCTAATCCGGCTCTGGAAGCTACTTAGGCCCTCAGCAATTGGAGTTAGTCATTCCGGATGGTTCGCTCGCTGGCATGAGTGGATAGGTCTGGCGCGTCGGCGCATTCGAACGCAGCGACCGGCCATGAATGCGTTAGCTTGGGGATTTTTGAGCACTTGGCTCCCCTGCGGTTGGCTCTACATCTTTGCACTCGCTTCGGCTACCGCCGGAGGTATTCTATCGAGCATGATGATGATGGGTGCCTTTTGGATTGGAACCCTGCCCGTCCTCTCCGCGATCGCATGGGGAGGAACTTGGTTTCGCAAGCTTGATCCGATCCGCATGCAGTGGTTGGCATCATGCCTGCTGGTGGGCTTCGGTTTCTGGACCGTGACCTCCCGAGCGTCGATCGATTTGTCGAGCCTTGCGAAACGCCATAATCCATCTGCAGGAGACTCGCGGCCTTTGGATATAGAGGCTTTGGAGGGAACCGAACTTCCGTGTTGCTCGGCTGATGGATCAACCGCACAAAAAAAAGATGAATCGATCGCCGAGGGGTCGGGCCAAGTGAAATGATGAACCGATCGTCATCCAGCCTGCTTAAGTCAGGAGATAGATCGTTAGAGACTGAAACCTGCGCGCATTGCGGACTCAAGACGGTTATAAGCCACTCCGATACGTGGGCTTTAGAATCGTCGGCAGGCGACGTGAATGCAGGAGATAGGGATTCGGAATCTCCGAAATATTTTTGCTGTAGCGGTTGTATGGGAGCCTACGCACTCATCCATCAACTCGGGCTGGAGAATTTCTACTCGCTGCGATCCCTTTCGCGGCAGTCAACTAGCCCGGTCCGTAAGACACGTGCCTTGGACACTCTTAAGAATCTTTCTGACTCTGGAGTCGAGGTCCACACGCTCTCGGATGGGAACTGCCGAGTTCGCTTGAGTGTCGAAGGTCTACACTGTGCAGCTTGCTCTTGGCTGATTGAAAGTTTGCCACCCTCGATACCAGGCCTCAAGTCAGCGAATGTTCGGTTCAGCGATAGTTCGCTCGAGTTGCTCTACGATCCAAACCGTACTGAGCCGTTTCGAGTTGCTGAGTATCTAGCCAAGTTTGGTTATTTGCTAGGACCCATGCATGACGAAGAGTTAGAGGATCAATCCGACCGCATATTGAGGCAGCAGCACTGGTTTTGGATAGCGGTCGCCTTTTTTATCGCCGCCAATGCGATGTGGATCGCCATTTCGCTGTATTCGGGCGAAGCTACGGGAATGGATACAGAACATGAAAGGTTCCTTCGGTGGATTGGAGCTAGCCTGGGACTGCTCGCAGCTATTTTCCCGGGTCGTGTTTTCTTTCACTCCGCTTGGCAATCGCTTAAGAGTCGAGTCCCACACGTCGATGTCCCGGTTGCTATTGGATTGCTAGTCGGAACGGTTGGAAGTCTGGTCGGGGCTGTCACTGGTCGCGGTCAGGTTTACTTCGACTCTCTTGCCTCGCTGGTATTGTTGCTAAGAATTGGTCGCTACATTCAGTTTCGAGCCCAGTCCCGCTCCGGTATGTCGATCGCCAAGTTGCTGCGATTCCATGAAATCCAAGCGGTTCGAATATCCGACGAAGGGGAAAAGCAAAGCGTTCCAGCAAAGCGACTCAAGCCTGGTGACCGTGTGGAAGTGCGAGTCGGCTGCATGGTGCCAACCGATGGCGTGATCTCAAAAGGGATGACTCAATTGCAAACAGCGTTTATTACCGGCGAAAGTCGACCACAGCGAGCGGGAATCGGAGATGAAGTCACCGGGGGCTCGTTGAATCTTAGGTCCCCTATCGAAATTACTGTTACGCGCACGGCTCGTGAAGGGCGTCTAGGCCAGATATCCGGGATGGTTCAACAAGCGACCGCTGAACGAACACCGTTGATCCAGCTTGCTAACAAAGTCGGTAGGATCTTTGTGTGGGTGGTCCTGGCACTTGCCAGCTCGACTTTTTTGGTCTGGTGGTTCGTGCAAGGTTCCTCGGTGGCTATTGAAAGAACGGTCTCTTTGTTGACGATCGCTTGTCCTTGTGCCCTCGCGCTGGCGGCTCCCTTGGTGATCACGGTTGCGATCGGCAGAGCCGCAAAGGAACGGATTTGGATTCGTGATGGAGATTCCTTGGAGCGTCTATCAAAACCCGGTGTTATCTGCATGGATAAAACCGGCACCCTGACCTTCGGTGACCTGAGGGTTATGGATTGGGATGGACCATCGGATCTCCTGCCAATCATCGAAGCGATTGAGTCTCGCTCGAATCATCCGGTCGCACTAGCAATTGTCGATTATTGCCGCTCGCTGTCTGACAGACGCGGAGCCAAACTCGACGAAAACCTACACTATGTCTCTGAAATACGCGAAGATTTAGGTCAGGGGATTGGTGCGACGGTCGACGGCAAGCAGGTCTTCATTGGAAAGCCCCGCAATGATCCTAACCGCAGCTACCCTCATCGTAGTGATTTGAATGCTCTGGATGTGGCTCGCAAGGTTTCGGTGTATATCGATGGGGAATTACAGGGAACCTTTAGCTTAGGTGATAGGCAGCGTCCCGGAGTTCAAGAGTGCTTGAAGGGATTACAAATCCGCGGCTGGAGACTTGCAATCCTCTCCGGGGACGACTCGCCGCAAGTCGACGAGCTTTGCGATACGTTGCGATCGGCCGATATCGAGATTGAGGAGTGTCTAGGCGGCTTGAGCCCCGAGCAGAAACTGGCCAGGTTGAACCGATTTCGAAACCAGGGAGTCACAACCGTAATGGTTGGCGATGGTATCAATGACGCCATATGCTTGGCCACAGCCGATGTGGGGATTGCCGTCCGTGGTCCGTCAGAGATCGCTCTGAAAAATGCTCCGATCTACATCGGAGAGAATCATCTGGAGTCACTCCCCCGACTGCTCGATGCGGCGAAGAATACCGTCAGTGCGATCCATCGATGTTTCGCCGCGTCGCTTCTTTACAATTGCATTACGATTGGTTTAGCCGCTACCGGGTACATTCATCCCCTAGTTGCAGCGATCTTCATGCCGATCTCAGGCATCACGGTCTTGGTGATGGCTTGGTCAGCTCGAACCTTTCCCACTTGCACACCAACAGCATCATGAGCGTCTTGTTCATTGCATTGCCACTCGCCATCCTATTAGGAGCCGCAGGCCTTTTCGCCTGCTTGTACTGCATTCGCTCAGGTCAATACGATGATCTCGACTCTCAGTCTTACCGGATTCTAATCGATCAGCAACCCGATGATACAAAGGAAAAGGGTTAACGTAGTTGTGGTTGAACGACAGCAAGAAGAGGGTTTCAATTCCAGGTTCCTCTAGAGCTTGGTGCAAAACGTGTCCCCAAGCGAGTCCAGTACAGGAGTTGTATTATTTTTTCATCGCTCGTAGCTTCACCAGCGCTTGTTCGACACCGTCGCGCTGATTGATCAGTTCCGCGAGTGCTTGCCGCTCTTTATCGATGATATCCGCAGGTGCTTTGCCGACAAACGCTTGGTTCGACAAGCGGCTCTCTTTGCCGGTTATTTGCTTCTGGAGATTTTCCAACTGTTTTTCATTCCGAGCGATCTCGGCCCCGATGTCCAGCAACTGGCTTAGATCCACATAGACATCCATACCTTCGATTGGAACATGAGCATGAACTTCCGGGATCGCAATACTGGGTCCCCAAGCGGTCCCTATGGCACCGGCCATACTCTCGAGAAAGGGCCCCATCGGTTTGAGCAACCGCTCAAAATGATCTTCGCAACGTACGGAAAAATGCACTCTCTGCTTCGGTGCTATATTCTGCCTGGACCTGATTTCACGAATGGCACCAATCAATCCCATGAAATGCTTGAACTGCGATTCCACATCTGTACGGATCAACTCCAATTGTACCTTTGGCCATGGGGCTTGGATCAACCACTGGGAAGACCTGGTAGGATTGAACAGATCGCGGTTGCTGGTGAACTTGGCCAACTCCTGCCAGATCGCCTCAGTGACAAACGGCATCATTGGATGAAGCAGTCGAAGCATCTGATCAAGGCAATGGGCGAGAATTCGCTGAACAAGTGGTCTGGATCCTGCGTCCTGCATCCGTGGCTTGGCCATCTCAACATAGTAGGAACAGAAATCGTCCCAGGCGAAATCGTAAGCGGCGCGGGCCGCTTCGGCATAACCAAAGCGTTTGAGTTCCCGATCGATGGTCTGGGTCGTGTTCGAAAGGCGCGAGAGGATCCATTGGTCTTCCAAGGGCAAAGTCGAGCAATCGACGGGGATATCGCGAAAGCCCTCGAGGTTGAGCATCACGAAACGGGATGCATTCCAAAGCTTATTCACGAAATTTCGGGCGACCTCGAAACGCTCGCTGACAACCGGTGCACGTGGCAGCGACTTGTCCTCAGCACTCTCGGCCCATTGTGTCGAGAAAGGCTGCTTGCACTTGTCGCACACAATCCGATGCTTAGTCCTGTTCTCTTTCGTCTGGTTGACCAACGCTTGGCAGTGAGGGCACTCATATTGAACCGGCATCCTAACGTCTTGTGTTTCGGTCGTGAGCCAGGTTAAGCCGAAGCGTAGGGCATCAGCACCGAACTTGTCGATCACATCGATCGGATCGACACCGTTCCCCTTGCTTTTGGACATGGTCTCGCCGAATCCATCGAGAATCTTTGGATGGATGTAAACCTCCCGGAATGGAACTTGTCCAACATTGTTCAATCCCATCAAAACCATTCTTGCGACCCACAACGTGATGATATCCCGGGAGGTTATGAGCGTATTGGTTGGATAGAAGTACTTTAGCTCCTCGGTTTGGTCGGGCCACCCCAGTGTCGAGTGGGGCCAAAGAGCTGAGGAGAACCAGGTATCTAGAACATCCTCTTGGCGGACTAAGCCCAACGATTGAATCTTGAGCTCGAGACCTGTGTTCTCCTCCTGGATACAAACATGCAAAACCCCGGGGGATTCGATAGATGCAGCAATCTGCCCCGCATCCGCTTCGGGCATCGAAAGAATCTTGTTCTTTGCAACCAAAGCTTCCTCAGACGAATCGTAATTGCGACTCCAAATAGGGATTTGATGTCCCCACCAGAGCTGTCGGCCCACAGGCCAATCCCGTTTTTCGCTAAGCCAGTCGATATATCCTTGGGTGTATCTCTCGGGATATATTTTAACGCGACCGTCGCTTACCGCGTCGATTGCAGACTGAGCTAGTTCAGCCATGGCAACGAACCATTGATCTGCAAGATAAGGTTCAATTGGCGTCTTGCTCCGATCGCTGTGTTTGAGTTCAATCTGTCGGTCCTCGGTCCGTTCCAATAATCCTAAATCATCGATCGCTTGGACCACCTGCTGGCGGGCTTTGGACATCGTAAGTCCTTGGAATCGTCCACCGTTGGCATTGATCGTACCGTCGCTGTTCATGATGTTGATCAATGGAAGCGAACATCTTTGGGCTACATCATAGTCGTTGGGATCATGTGCCGGTGTGATTTTGACGCAACCAGAACCAAGCTCAGGCTTGGCCCATGCATCTACAACGAGAGGTATTTCCCGCTCGACCAGTGGCAAGCGGATCTTTCTACCATCGCGAGCCATTGCAGCAAGTTTCTCAAGAGCAGGCAACAAGGTAACTTGCCGCACTCGCAGCGCGTCGAGTTGCTCCTGAATTGCCTCTCGATCTTTGGCAGACGACTCGGAAAGCTTTTGCTCTGTGACCGCAATCGCCTTTGCGAGCGCTCCGGCAGGATCCGGGTGAACGGCAACTGCTGTATCGCCAAGCATGGTTTCTGGCCGAGTCGTAGCAACAACGACGTGAGTCGGTTCACCTGGTTTCGGGTCGATCACCGGATATCGAAAGTGCCAAAAATTTCCTTCGACAGTTTCGGTGGTAACTTCGTCATCGCTGACGGCCGTTTGAAGATAAGTGTCCCAATTGACCAGACGTTTTCCTCGATAGATTAGGCCTTTGGAAAACAAATCAAAAAACGTTGTCCGCACCGCTTTGGCGCACATTGGGTCCAGGGTAAAACGAGTCCGACGCCAATCGCATGAACATCCTAATCGCTTCAATTGACTGAGGATACGAGTTTCGTATTGATCCTTCCATTCCCAGATCCGAGCGACCAATTGCTCGCGACCCAGATCGTGTCGAGTTTTGTTTTCAAGCTCCCGAAGTCTCTTTTCGACAACCGCTTGGGTTGCGATTCCTGCGTGGTCGGTGCCAGGCATCCAAAGGGCAACATATCCCTTCATTCGGTGCAAGCGAACTTGGATGTCTTGAAGCGTGTTGTTCAGTGCGTGGCCCAAGTGCAGTGCACCAGTCACGTTCGGGGGTGGGATCACGATCGTAAACGGAGGTTTCGACGAGTCCACATCCGCGTCGAAGCAACCGGCCTCAATCCATTGCAAATAAATACGCGCCGATGCCTCGACAAAATCAAAGCGGTTAGGAATCTCAATCGGTGTGTTACTCATGAGCCTGCAAATCCTGAACGAAAAAACACCTCCAATCGGCTAGGTTGGACCGATCGGAACCTAAGTTGGCCCAATTTTCAGAGAAACCAGAGCCAACGCAAGGCCGACATCCCCGAACCAATCGAGAAACCCTAGCTTTGGACCCCAAGTTTACATTTCTGGTTTACCTTCCATTTTCCACCGGGGTAAATCGCCTCGAATGATGATCGAACTTGACGCCGATCGTTCGAATTTGCTAGGAAACCTACAACTCTGGAGCTGCCAACGAAAAAGGAGCGTTTGCGATGCGTTTGACCAATGTTTTTCTAGTGTTCTTGACCTTCATTTGCGTTGCCAGTCGTCAAGCTGACGCCCAGGTTGGACGAACTAAAAAACCCACCAAGGCAACCCCGGCCAAGGCTCAGGAATCTCAACCTGTTGACCCGGACGTGATCGTCACCCAAACGGGCACGAAACTGCGGAAAGTCGAGCCCAAGTCTCTGAAGGAGACGCCTGCACCGGAAGGGGGCGACACCTATTCGCTTCGATACAGGTTTGAGCCAGGTTTGGTATTGCGAAGCGAGGTTACCCACTTATCAAAGAATAGCACCCGAATCAATTCTGTCCTGCAGGACGCATCGAGTCGCACGATCACCGATAAAGCTTGGCTCGTCCTCGAAGCCGATGACGCATCGACCACCTTCGAGTACCTGGTGGAATCCGTGGATCTGAGTCAACAGTTTGGCAACAGTGAAGAGATTCGATACAACACCAAGGAACCAGCCGAACAAGTTCCGGTGCAATTCGTCGGGGCTGTCGAATCGGTCGGGAAAATCGTTTCGACGATACGAATCGATCATCGCGGTATGGTGATTGCCCGGAGCGACTCGAAAGATCCTCCGCATATGGGTATGGGTGATATCACTCTGCCTCTGCCTGAAAACGCTGTCGCGGTTGGAGCAACTTGGGAAATTCCACGAGAAATGCGAATCGATCGTAAGGATGGCACTTCGCGAATCGTGAAATTCCGCGAGCTATTCAAACTCGATAAGGTGAGTGCGGGGGTCGCCACCATATCGGTACGAAGTGAACCGCTATCGCCAGTGAATGATCCAACCGAGGAGGCACAAGTCATGCAGCAATTGAGCAATGGAATGGTTCAATTCGATATTGATGCCGGACGGATGATCTCTAAAGAGCTCTCTTGGGATCACCAAGTGGTTGGATTCTCTGGGCCTGGTAGCCTGCTGGAGTATTCGTCCCGCTTGGAAGACCGGGTTGTTAGTGCCAAGGTTGAACCTCGTACTGCCAGCAACGAAGCCAAGCCTGGCACATCAGGTAGCAAAAAATAGCCCTCGCTTGACCTCCATCACACGGACTATTTACCTAGAAGCTCGCGAACCGCCGATTGGATATCTGGGCTGCGCATAAGCGATTCCCCGACCAACATCGCGTCGATTTGGTTCCCTTGCAGGTACATCGCATCCTCTCGTGATGCAATTCCGCTCTCCCCAACAAGTGTTACATCTTTGGGGATCAGACTCCGCATTCTCACGACATGCCCAAGATCCACGTTGAAGGTGTTCAAGTCGCGGTTGTTGACACCCACCAAAGGGGCTCGAGCGGCCAGTACCATCGGAAGCTGGTCGAGTTTCATGGCCTCGACAAGCT
>JBJTAQ010000541.1:0-5189 GCA_046090945.1 Pirellula sp. | reverse complement strand
CCTAAGCATTGTGCGATATAGATCGAGGCCTGTTCACGGAGCGATTGGTACTGGGACTCCACGATCGGCACCCAAGCTTCGGGGGAAAGGATTTTATCAGCACCGTGATCCGCTACGGAATCCAAGAGGTCCAACGCCGCTTGGATCTGTTCGATCAGCCGATCGGCAGCTACCGAATCCAGGCTCTTTTCATCCTGGCTGTTTTTTGAATCCGCTGCTGCGTGTTTCCAACAGATCAAAGCGTCAGACAATCTTTCGAATGCATGAAGATTTCGTTGCAAATGGACCAAACTGATCTGCGTCGCATGAATCTGCTCGGGCTGACCAGGAATCGCAAAAGGAAAATGACTTGGCCCAAATTGATCGGTCCAATAAGGCTGTGAGGTGGATCGAAAATAATCGTCGAGCAAGATCCATTTACCCAGCGCCGGGGTGCGAGACATGATTCGACACAGATCGCCGAACACTGAACATGTGCGATCAGGCCAATGCGCGACCAAGAGAGTCGGGACCTGATGATAATCCAATTGCTTGGACATCGAAGAGCCAAGTTCCAGCACCGATCGAGGATCGTTTGCGTCGACGACATGCCCAAGCACAGCATCGATTGCGGGCCCATCTGAGGTCGAACTCCACTTGAGCTTTGCGTGCTCTTTCTCTGGGATCAAACCATCGAGGAACCTCGCCAAGACCACACCCTCGAATCCATGCAACTTGGCTGCCCCAGGCAAATGCGCCGGAATGCTTGGGTGAAACGGAAGAAGAACTTTTGGGTAAGCGATCCCCGCGGCCTGAGCCTGCGACCTTGCTTTGAGTAAACTGCGATGCAACGACAATTCGCTCAGATAAGTATGTTTCCTTTCGCATGCGAAGCCACCTGCAATCGAGATCGACTTGTCGGCCATTCGCCCGCAAAGAGCCTCGAAGCCTTCCGGGTTTGACGCTCGAAGACTTTGCAATGTGTCCTGGGTTGCAAAAAGGCTCGTCGGAATGCTATTTTGCATTTCTTTCGAGAACCGGCCCGCGAGGGTACTCGGTGCCGTGAGCACAAGATGGATCAGGTAGCCTTGCTGGGAACAGTAGCGATCTCGCTCTTGGGAGAGCGAATCGAACGCCGCCGCGAGCCAATGCTCGGCTTGTTCATAGTCCCCTTGGTTGAAACCTCGCGACGCCTGGATCAGCTGATCTGATACGACCATCCAGTCAAGATTGAACGAGTACCTTAGTTTGCGAGCCATCTGCTGGACTTGCATCACGGCATAGCCAAAACTGCAGAAATCGCATTCCAACTCGTCTGCCTCAGATGGCAAATCTTGCCGATCGGATTCCATACCAGGTTCAAGAATCCGGCATATTTCCTCGATCAGATCGAGCCGACTTTTCGAGCGGCTAAAGAGCACACGGTTGGAGGAAAGATTCAAGCGTTCCTGGAGCGGTTGGTCGACTGTGCTAGCGGCCAACTGAGGGACGACGATCAAAGCGTTCTCGATATCCAGACCGTGGGGATCGGCCCGCCTGCATTCAGGTAGAAACCCCAGCGGGCCCAATACACGTGGTGACCACAAAGCTGTCCATGCCAAATGAAAATCAATAAGTTCATCGGCTCGGGCTGGATCGATGGGGTTCCCTTGCGGCAATTCCTCCAGGCTAGGTGTAGCCAGGGCGAATACCAAACGAATGATTTTGTTTTCGGTTTCCATAACTGGAGAGTATGAGGCATAATAAGGGAAAGCGAAGTCGAAATTTTCGAAGTTTAACGCGTATGAATCAAGAACCTTTTTGGAAAACGACTGTCGGCGATAGGCTCCGCCTAGCTCCCCTGCTCGGGATGGCTGGCGCATTTCTGCTCGTGGCTATCGTGTGCATCCTCGGACTTTGGAACGATCTGAGCAATCGATCCAAGCAGTTCATGGTGACCGAGGTTTCCAACCTTCAGTCTCACGTCGAACGAACGGTAATCCGCATCGAAGCCGAACTGAGGGATGGCAAAAGCATCAACGATTACCAAGCCGAAAACATCCCATCCTGGCTCGCGGATCACTGGGAACGGATGATTATCAAAAAGCCTAACAGGATTTACGCAAGCGTTGAGAACGCCCAGGGCGATTTACTGGCATGCGCTGGCAGAATGGATCTGTTCGAGTGTAAACCTCTTTCACGAGAGCAGGTCGATGAATTCCCGAGAAATGTTCAACGCGTTGGTTTTGGAAAAGAGCAAAGTCATTTAGACGCTATCGAAATTGCGATGCCAATCACAACGAATGACCATCGCGTGGGAACTTACCGAACCGCCATTCCTGTCGATTGGCTAGACCAAAACATCGGCTCGGCAAACAGGTCTCGGTGGCTTGCTTGGCTTGCTGTTTTGGCGGCCATGAGCTTGATCGTCTCGGTCACGGCGTTGTTCCTTTTCCGCCTTGGTGCCCACTCGCGGGACCTTGAGCAGGCCCTGAAGACATCAGAGACCAAACGGCTTGCAGACTTGAGCAAACTAGTGATAAGCATGGCTCATGAGCTTCGCAATCCCCTGAATTCGATTCGATTGAATCTATTTACCTCCGAGAAGCTCATCCGTGGAGACTCACCGATCGATCAGGACGAAGCCGTGGCAGTGATCCACGAGTCGGTCAGCGAAATCGAGAGGGTCAACGAATTGATCGGTCAACTCTTGGGTTTTGTCAAAGCAGACGACCCCCAAGACGCATGGCTCAACCTGGACAATGAAATCCAATCGCTCTTGCAATTCCTCAAACCGACTCATGAACACCACCAGATCGATATAGACTACCATCCGTCGAGGCATATTACCCTCGGCAAGGTTTCCAAAAAATACTTCCGACAGATACTTATCAACCTGCTTCAGAATGCTAGACAGGCCATGCCACAGGGTGGGAACATCCGACTCAAACTCAATCCAGAGCCTCAAGCGTTATTGCTGTCGATCGAGGATTCCGGACCGGGAGTAGCATCGACGCTATTCGAAAAAATATTCGAACCGTTCTACAGCACCAGCCAAGACGGAGCAGGACTTGGATTGGCCGTGGTCAGAAACCTTATTGAAGCCAGCGGAGGCAGTGTCTCCTGTCAACGAAGTAGCGAGCTCGGTGGTTTGAAATTCACCCTTCGCTTCCAGACAAAATCAGAGCCGATCCCGTCAATGTCAATCGATAGCTAATCCACCAGGATGATTGCATGAACACAGGTCTTACTATCCTAGTCGTCGAAGACCAAATTCGCGAAAGAGAAGCTCTATCGCGGTTGCTCAAATCCGAAGGCTATCAAACGATTCCGGCCACCAACAGACCCGAAGCACTCAGAGCCTTCAAAGATCCAGTGGATCTCGTCGTCTGCGATCTGAGACTCGGTAACGACAACGGTTTAGATGTACTTCGTGAATGGCGGCAAGCAAAACCTACCGTTCCAGTTCTAATGGTCACCGCCTACGGGGATATTCACTCGGCGGTTGAAGCAATGAAGCTCGGTGCCTCCGACTACCTGACCAAGCCCCTGAATCCAGATGAATTGCTTGTCCTGCTGAATCGATACCTTCCGATGAGGGCCCGAGAGAAGAAGCAAAGCGCCATCGATGCAACAGGACTGGGGCGAATGATCGGACAGTCCGAGACCATGCGCGAGGTTTTCGATCAAATTCAAAAAGTATCTGCGTCCGACTCGACGGTGTTGATCATCGGCGAATCAGGAACCGGTAAAGAACTCGTCGCCTCGGCAATCCACGAGAACAGCCGACGTCGCAAGGAGCCGTTTGTGGCCGTGAATGTTACCGCCCTGCCCGATGCACTGATCGAGTCAGAGCTCTTCGGATATGTTCGGGGTGCTTTCACAGGCGCTGCCGAATCGCGTGACGGAAGATTCAAGGCGGCCCACAGGGGGACATTGTTTATGGACGAAATCGGTGATCTTCCGACTACCCTCCAGCCAAAACTTCTACGCGTTCTGGAAACCTATTCGTTCTCTCCGGTCGGATCGAATGTCGAGTCTCATGTCGATATCCGACTTATCGCGGCGACGAGTCGCGATCTACCTGAGATGGTCCGCGAAGACGAATTCCGTATCGACCTATACCACCGACTCAACGTCCTTACCATCGAACTGCCTCCGTTGCGAGATCGACCTGAGGACATCCCCATCCTGGTGACGCATTTCCTTGTCGATTGCGCCAAACGGCATCTGAGGTCCGCTCCGGAGGTCGCACCGGAGTTGATGGCCTACTTGCAAGAATATGAGTGGCCGGGAAACGTTCGACAACTTCGTAACGTGATCGAAAACATGCTGGTCATGGGTGACGAGAATGTTCTAACACTCAGGAATCTGCCAAAATACCTAAGCGGCAATCCGCACAGCGAACAGCATCACCCGCACAAAGGGAGCTACAACCTCCAGGACCTCGAGAAAGAGGCAATCCTTTCAGCCCTGAAAAAATCCTTTGGAAACCGAACGCACGCAGCCCACACCCTAGGAATCTCGGTGCGAACACTCCAGCGAAAACTCAAACTCTGGGGCATCGAATAAAAAACTCCAGGCCCGTACAAAAATTACGATTCTCGCCATCAAAACCGGTTGGGAGGTCTGATGCCCGGAGCAAGGACCGATGAGTACTAGGCCTGGAGCTAAATTACCGATTAGCAATCCCTGTGCCAATCGCCTATTTTTTCAAAAGGGCTTTTTTCACCTGAAAATCAAGCCAATAACTCGGTGCTTGGCTTGCAAATTCCAAAGCGCTACGGACACCAGATGCGACACACTGACACAAACCACGTCACAATGTCGCACATCGGGGGCGGGGCTCGAGCTCGAGGTGGGACTCAAGTCGCACCGATTCGTTCGACCTTTTTCGATGCAAATGCTATAGTTTTCACCCCAAGACAGATCTGTTTTTCACAAACCCAATCGGAGAGGCTTATGACCACCCCCCTGACGACTGAACGAAAGACTTCCGTGATGACAGGGGCCGATATTCTCGTGAAATCGTTGGTGGATCACGGTGTAGAAATCGTCTTCGCGTATCCCGGCGGTTGCTCGATGCCCATGCACCAATCGCTCACAAAGTACGAAGGCCGATTGAGGACCATTCTGCCTCGCCACGAACAGGGTGGAGCATTTGCAGCCCAAGGAATTGCGAGGTCCACCGGCAAGGTCGGTGTTGTTATGGCCACCAGCGGGCCGGGCGC
>JBJTAQ010000540.1:0-3332 GCA_046090945.1 Pirellula sp. | reverse complement strand
GTTTCGGTATTTCGCGTCGGCGAATTCCAACTCCTGGCGGGCTTTGATCACCAAGTCTTGAGCTACACTGTTCGGAGCGCGAACCAACTCGGCAATCTGACCATCGATCTCCTTGCGATGGTCTTGGAAGCCGCGGACCGCTGCATAGCCGTTGAGATACCGATCGATTTCAGAACCGAGTTGTCGGACTGCGGGCAGGGAATTGCTTGCGGTATCGAGCGTGATGCTCGCGGATAGTTCATCCAGTTTGTTCTTCCAATCCATCAGTGGTGGATTGGACAATTCGCCTGTCGCAGCGCTGTTGGTTTGCCGAAACTCTGAGGCGTCTTTCTGGACCTCGTCGGCAACTTCACGAAGATGCGACAGAGCTTCGGTAGCGATTTGAAAATCTCTCTGCTGCTCGATTTCACGGCTGCGAGCCGTCTCGGCCTCTTTGTCGATCATCCGATCGAGTCTCTGATTGATCGACTTGACCGTATCTCGAACGGCATCGATCACACGCCCTCCGGAACGCATCGCCCGCAGGGCTGGCTGATCGAGTTCGCCAAACCAATGGGCTTCTCCGATCCCACGACGGTCCTGAGCCTCGGAGCCAAAGTAACTGAACTTGCGATTCTTAAGCATCAGTACGAAGATCGCCCCATCGTTTTCGTGAGTGCGTGGGTTGACTAGCTCTCCAAATTTGGTTTGGTTATTGAGTCCCATGCCGAGCGCGACTTCGACCGCATCGATTCCAAACAGGGAGCGACCGTCGGCTGCAACGTAGTACTCCCCATCGGCACTGTCCAAAAGAACAATCGTCCAGTGAGGGCCATTCTCAGCCAGCCAAGCTTCAAGGTCGGCAAGCTGCTGTTGGCTGGCTCCGATGTCCCCTTTGACATACAAGCGCCGATCCGGAGACCAGGTGCTAACCACGTCCTGCACCCGTTCGATCGAGGTGTAACCGAGCTGCGCGTAACTCGACGAGGCGGCTGAATCCTGGGCTGATGCCAGATCGACCGGCCAAGTGAAAGCAACGAAGATCAGAATGGGCAAAATTGCAAAGGTCGATTTGGATTTCATCGTAAACCTGAGAGAATTTGAATACAAAGCCATCGGTTGATTAGGCTCTAAACCGCGGTGGTTGGGGCGTGAATATTTATGATAAGCAGGCAAAGCGTTCGATGCTCTGACGCAACGATTCGGTCCATTGGTTGAGCAAAAGTTCCGAAACAGCCTCCTGCGGCGCATATAAGATACACACGATTTTCGAAACCGTCTCATCAATCTTTCCAGCCATCGAATCCTTGACCGGGCTTCCTAAGGGTTTTTCCTCATTTTGGCCACCGCAAACGACGATCAGGTCCTCGAGTTCGAGTTCCTGGCCGACAGAGTTAAAGACGTAGCGTTCGCCTGGTTTTCCGAGCCGGATCTGCATCCGATCCCCGAAGGCTTGGCGATCGAGCATGGAAATCGGCAGTCCGCACCTTGCCGAGATAGCGTTTAAGCAGTCGACGGCAGGATGGACCCTGGGGAACCGGGATTCATCGAGGCATCTGGCCAGATACTCTTGAGCCGGTTTGCTGCGGCCCGAGGGTTTAAAGCCCCCCTTTCGCAGCAGTTCGCGAACTGCTTGACGCCGAGACTCCCACTCCGGAGAAGCTTTTTCGGCGCGTGCAAGTTGGCACTGATGATCGATCCAGGAGTCCAACTCCGGAGTGCTCGGTCGATGAGCGATCCGATCGATCTCGAAGACCGCCACTCTCAAGTAATCCAGCGTATTGTCAATCTCTATCATCGATTACCCCTGATACGTCTTTTCATTTTCCGATGCAAAAGCGGCTGAAGAGTGCATCGAGGATGTCGTTGTTGGCGACCGTGCCGGCAACTTCTCCAAGTTCGTGCAGGGCCAGTCGCAGTTCTCCAGCGATGATTTCTTCGCCGGCCGAGTCGAGGGTCGCTCGCAAAGCAATGTCCAGGCTTTGCGTGGCGTTGGCCAAGGCCGACTGGCATCGTGCACCGGTCATGGGAACGACGTCGAGCGATCGCTCCTGCCAGTCCTTGAGCGCCCTGGCCAGTGCATCACCGAGTTCCTGGATGCCTTGATGGGATTGTACGCTGGTCGTGAATGTTTGCTCGACAGGAACGGGCCAATCCGAAGGTGGAGAGTCGAGCAAATCGCTTTTGGTCCATACACCCCACAGCCGAGCCGATGGAGCGAATGACTCAATGACCAGTGGCTCCAGGACGCTCATGCACAGCAGGACAAGGTCGGCATGGCGGATCACTTCGTTGGTTTTCTCTTGCGCGATTGCTCGTGGACCTTGCTCTAGCACCGATTCGATCCCCGCGGTGTCAAGAAGCTCGATTTCGGAGTCTCCGACGCGAAGGATGGAGCGAACGTAATCGCGAGTTGTACCCGGTTCGGGGCTGATGATCGAGACCTGTGATCGGCTGAGTGCATTGACTAGCGAGCTTTTGCCTGCGTTGGGTGGACCGACGATGGCGACCTGAAAGCCAACGCCTTGGCCTTGCCTCTGGTCGATCTGCTCGCCAAGCAGTGTGACTTTGAGTCGCGCGTCTTGGAGTCGCTCTGCGATTTCGTCTTGTTGGACGAAGGCGATATCTTCGTCGACGAAGTCTAGTCCGGCCTCCAGGTCGGCTAGCAGGTTGATCAGATCCATTCGGAGTTCTTTCAGCGGAGTGGCTAGTCCGCCGGCGAGTTGCGTGAGTGCAACTTGGAATTCCCTTTGGGAGTTGGCATGGATCAGTCCTAGGACCGCTTCGCATTGCGTCAGGTCCATACGACCGGCCAGGAATGCCCTGAGGGTGAACTCACCGGGTTTAGCGAGCCTTGCGCCGGCATCGAGGATTTTGGCTTGGACCTGTTCGAGCAGAATCGGCGAACCCCAGAGATGAACTTCGGCCGAGGGTTGTCCGGTGTAGCTGCGATGATCTGGCCAGTAGAAAACGCTCACAGGGATGCTTCCTAGTTCAGGCAGATCCAATTGGCTGACGAAACGTTTTGCAGATCGAGTCTTCCTCAGAGGCTGGACTAGATCGACAAAGAGGGATTCGATCAATGGGCCTGTTTCTGGGCCGCTGATCCGCACGGTGCCTCGGAGAGCACCCCGGCCGCCGCTGACGATGGGGCTTGCCGTAGCGATGGCGCAGATTGTCGATTCGGTTTCGAATTGCACGCGATAGGCTCCGGTTTTGGATCGTAAAAAGTGGATGGATATCGTATCATGAAGTCAGATAATTCCGATTCCCTGGTTGATTTTTCTTATGCAGCAAACGATGCACATTTCAGCCGATCGATTTGATGCACCTTTTTTTCGACAAATCGTCCG
>JBJTAQ010000539.1:0-1825 GCA_046090945.1 Pirellula sp. | reverse complement strand
CCCTACGTCGTCATCGCATCTCTCAATGGAATCGGACTCGCCGGATGGCAAATGCTCGTCGCACGAAGTCTGGAACTCTCGCAACGTCTCAAGGATCGTCTAGCAAGGGTCGACTACTGCAAAGTTCTGAACGCCAATACCGTCGGCCCGTCAGTCAACTGGTGGGTTTTACCAAAAGGGCGAAATGCAAACGACATTTTCGAGAGAATGGTTCGTAACGAACTGACTCCAGAGCAAAGAGATCGCTATACCAAAGAGATCCGGCATCTGTTCGACAAACGGCTCAAGACGATGGATCCCGCATTGGACGCACGACTCGGATTCACGACCAGTTTCGGATACTGCCCCCACGGGATCGATATGCCGGCATGGAAAGCCGTCTTCTTCAATCCTCGAACAAGCGACGAAATCGTCGATCGAATAGTCGCTAGTATCGAAGAGTTATAGGGGCCGAGAGCAAGCCAAAACTGGTCCCTCAGGAATTGTTGTGGCGTCGTGTTGCGATCAATCCGGTTGCCTCTAAAGCTTTAATCCGAACAGGTCGCCACCGTTGCCAGACCCCGTGCCGCCCCTCAAAGGACCTTGGTACTTTTTCACTGCACTCTCACGCTTGACCACCTCGGGCTCTGCATCCTCGGGTGCCTCCGCTTTAGCTCCCCCAGGCTTCGATTGAGTCGCTTTGAGCGAGAGCCCAATGCGTTGGGCCGTTCGATCTACTGTCAAGATCTTGACCTCGACCTCTTGCCCCTCTGCGATCACTTGAGAAACACTGCTGACACGTCGATGGGCAAGTTCCGAGATGTGGATAAGCCCCTCAATTCCTGTAGCGAGTTTCACAAATGCACCGAATTCGGCAAGCCTCGATACAGTCCCCTTAACAGTAGAGCCCACCGGGAATCTAGCTTCCACGTCGCTCCAAGGGTCGTCCTGGAGGGATCGATAGGAAAGTGATATTTTGCCGGTCTTTGGATCGAATTTCTCGATCCTGACCTGGACCTTATCACCTTCCTTGACAACCTCCGACGGATGCTTGATCTTCTCCCACGAAAGCTGAGTAACGTGAATCAGGCCATCCAAACCCCCGATGTCGACAAATGCACCGAAGTCCATAACCTTGCGGACAGTCCCCTCGCACAATTGGCCAATCTCGAGAGTTGCAAGCCGCTCCTGTCTTTTCTGCTGCTTTTCACGTTCAAGCACCGATCGATGAGAAAGAACCAAGTTTCCACGGCGTTGGTTAGCTTCGGTCACGACGCAAAGCAACTTTTGGCCAATGTAGTCTGCGGCGGACTCGATTCGGTATTCAGAAAGCTGACTGATCGGAATAAAACCCCGGATGTTCCCAACCTTGCACTCAACACCACCGGTGTTCGCACTCTCAATCTTCGCTTCAACGATTGCGCCTTCTTCGAGGTCTGTCCAATCGCTCGCTGTGACGGCTTCGCCAGGTAGTCCCAGTTCGTAAAGACTCTCTTCGGCATTGAAGGATCGGATGATCACGTCGATTTGCTGACCTTCGGTGGGCATATCTAGGAATTGCAATAGGGGCACAACTCCCTCGTTAGGTCCACCGAGACTGACAAACACATTCGCATTGTGGACCTTGATAACCCTCGCTTGGTAGCGGTTCCCGATTTCTAGCGCGATACCGACTCGTCCCGTAGTCTTGTCCCCAATCATCAGGTTATCAAGATCGGCTCCTTCGAGCGCTGCCGCCAACTCGGTGTCCTCGGTTTGATCTCTCCTGCGTGCATTCGGTACCGGTACTTTCGCAACCGCCGCAGGTGCCGCGTCTTGGTTCGAGCGATACCGCTCGGGCATCGCC
>JBJTAQ010000538.1:0-1386 GCA_046090945.1 Pirellula sp. | reverse complement strand
ATCGCTTGACATTGGGACAAAATGCCACGAGTCTTATGGATTCGTCCAACGAGGCCCTACGCCGCAAAATACATTGAATTTTGTGTTTTTTTCGTGGGCTTTGAATGAACCGACAGCGGAGCTTGCCCGTACTGGCGTTTACGGAGTTTTCGTTATACTTTCGGCCCCTTCGAGGGTTCAACGCTGCAACCTTACTTTCACAAATTACCTTTCAGCAACTTACCAAGACGAGTAACGGACGATGGGTGACAAAACGGCAACCGCAGAGGCGATGATTGAGGCGGCTGGTTTATCGAAATTTTACGGGCCGTTCGCTGCGGCACGGGAGATTTCGTTCAGAGTCAATCGTGGGGAGTTGGTTGCCTTTCTCGGTCCTAACGGTGCCGGAAAGAGCACGACCATGAAAATGCTAACCGGGTATCTTTCCCCAAGCGAGGGGTCTGCGAGGATCGCTGGGCACGACATGTTTTCGGATCGCATCGCCGGTTCGAAGCATCTGGGTTACCTGCCTGAAAACGGTCCTCTGTATCCCGATATGACCCCCTATGCTCTCCTGAATTTTTTCGGAGATGCAAGAGGCATGGAGAGGGTTTACAAAGCTACGAGGATTGAAGCGGTCGTCGAGATGTGCGATTTGAAGACGGTGTTGCACAAGGCGATCAGTAAGCTATCGAAGGGTTTTCGCCAACGGGTAGGGATGGCTCAGGCTCTATTGCATGAGCCGGACGTTTTGATTTTGGACGAGCCTACCGCTGGTTTGGATCCGAATCAAATACGCGAGGTTCGAAACACGATGCGCAAGCTCGGCGAAACCAAGACGATTCTGCTTTCCACGCACATTCTTCAGGAGGTCGAGGCCATGGCAAGTCGAGTCATCATGATCAATGAGGGGCGAAAGGTATTCGAAGGATCGGTCGAGGAGCTTAAGAAAGTTCGAGGAGATTTGACCGAGGCCTTCCATAAGCTCACTGGCGCTGCAGCTTAAGCGTTCGTCTTCCGAAGCGTTTGATCATTTAAGCCTGTGGTTGCCAAGCGGCATCTGAGTTGGGGTGTACCGACCGTCAGGTTTCAGGAAATTTAGATAACTGTCAATTTTCAGGATTGAAGAAGGATATTCGAAAGTGATTGCAAGTGCTCTGTTTCGATTACTCTTGCTGGACATCGTTTCCCTGGGTGTTCTGATCGTCTTGATCTTGGCGCTGGCCAGCCAGCGGCCGGTGGCTTACGCGGTTCTCAAGCGTAATTTTTACGGTTACTTCGCGAACCCGACAGGATACGTTTTCCTGTGTCTTTTTGTGCTGCTGACGAGCATGGCGGCCTTTTGGCCCTACGAGTTCTTCAATTCGAACTTGGGAACACTTGGTCAGCTCAACAAGTGGTTCACCT
>JBJTAQ010000537.1:0-2710 GCA_046090945.1 Pirellula sp. | reverse complement strand
GCCATCTGAATGTTCATTCCAAAATCGATCCAGTTGGTCAACACCTGGACTTGGCCCTGCGGCTGCATATCTCCACCCATCACGCCGAACACAAACACTGGCTTGCCGTCGCGGGTCACGATCGATGGGATGATGGTGTGGAATGGGCGTTTTTTAGGTTCAAGTCGATTTGGGTGGTCTTCAGACAGTGCAAATAGATTGCCTCGGTTTTGTAGAGCAAACCCGACATTACCCGGTACGACTTGGCTACCGAAACCGTGAAAGTTGCTCTGTATGAGTGAACAGCAATTTCGATCCTTGTCGACCACACACAAGTAAACGGTATCCCCGTTGATTAGCTTTGGATCCCCATGAGTCACCTCTTTCATAGCGCGATCTAAACTCAGGCGCTTGTTCTGCACCTGCGCATAAGCCTTGCTCGCAAGTTGATCGACGGGGACTTGCTCGAAAGCTGTGTCAGCATAAAACCTAGCGCGATCCGCGTAGGCTAATTTTTTTGCCTCAATAAGTAGATGGGTAGCCTGCGGAGAGCCCCAACCCATTGAACGTAGGTCGTGTTGCTCGAGCACGTTGAGCATTTGCAGCACAGCGAGCCCCTGACCGTTGGGAGGAATCTGCCACACGTCATAACCGCGATAATTGGTCGAGATCGGCTCGACCCAGTCGTTGGTGTGGTTTGCGAAGTCCTCCAATTGAAAAAAGCCTCCGTTCTTTTCGCTAAAATCGACGATCTGTTTAGCGATCGGTCCTCGGTAAAAATGATCCGGCCCATTCTCGGCGATGTTGCGATAGGACTCGGCCAAGCGAGAGTTTCTAAATAGATCTCCGGTCTTGGGTGCCCATTTGCCATCGAGTAAGAAGGTTTCCTGAGAGTCTTTCCAAGGCCGAAAAGACTGCTCGGTCTTGGCCCAATAACCTGCGATGACCGGTGAAACCGGAAAGCCATCCCGTGCCAATTCGATTGCAGGCTCAAGGACTTGGGCCATCGATATTCTTCCAAATCGAGAATGTAAATCGAACCAACCGGCTACGCATCCAGGTACGCTCCATGACAGTGGCCCATACAATGGGATCTCGACGAGTTCTTTGTCCGTAAAGACTTGGCGGCTGAGCCTTGCCGGTGAGCGTCCACTTGCATTGATTCCAATGAGCTTTTCGGATTGGCTATCCCAAACGATCGAATACAGATCGCCACCTATTCCACAGCTCATCGGCTCGACAACACCAAGCACCGCGTTAGCAGCGATGGCAGCATCGACGGCCGATCCCCCGGCCTCGAGGACTCGAATCGCTGCGGCGCTGGCGCGGGGATCGGAGGTGCAAGCCATCCCATTCCTCGCGACGACAACGGACCGACTTTGATAAATAGGTCCCGAGGGACGATCGTAGCGTCCGATGGCTTGCGGGTCCTTCGAAGCTGCCGATTGCGCCATTCCCCAACTGCACGTTAACCAAGACGTTATGCAAAACAACACTAGCCCGCCGACCTGCCTCAGCGCGGACTGTTCAACGAATCGTCGATCCATAAATAAATCGATCCAAGCAGCAGCGATGGGATGCAAAAAGAACGGAAGGTTATTGTCGAATTTTTTCGGCGTAGTGGAAATACCCGATCATCATTTCCTCAAAGGTTTGATCGCCCCATGTAACCCAAGCTTTCGGATCTGGATTATTAAGGTTTCCTTCGGAATTATCAAACGTCGCCTCGCAGTAAATCCGCGAACCAGCTTTTAATTGCATGGGTTGTTCGAGTCGGTATTCGGTTTGCCAGTTGAAATCGTAATGTGGGATGTCCAAAACAACTTCGCGTTTGCGGTCTGGATGGATCAAGCTGTAGCGAAACGATTTGCCTCGAACATGCATGTGAGGGCTGAACGACAAAAGCTCGCAATCCGGGAGTTTCTCTGGAAGCGACGCTGTGACGCGATGGTTCTCGGCCCCAGGCGGAATCCTAAAATTGACACTCACGGCACTGGTTGTCTTAACCTCGTGTGTGACCTCGTTGGGATTGGCATAGATAAAACCAACTTTGCTCAGATCCTTGCACGCTGTACCGTTGGGCGTGTAGTGAACTTGGAAAATAAGTTCGCTGTTTGCAGGAATTCGCTTTGCATAACCTTCGGGCATCATTTCGGCTCGGGTGCCCGGCACATAACCAACCAGGAACGACCGAGCCCCACCTAGGTCGCGTTTGCGGGACCCTTTATCTCGCACGAAGACCAGGACATGGTGAACGACCTCGCGGGCACCTGGGATGATCTCCATCCCTTTGACCCAAAGATCTGTGTCATTCTTTAGATCGGCTCGAAAGTATTGGTAGTTGACCACACCGGTTCGAGGGACAGAGTAAGGCTTGTCGCTCATCGGGACAACAAGATCCGGGGACTGTGGAAGCAACCAGTCTGAGTTGTACGCGATCGGTTGGGCATCCAGGCTGGGGTCTCCCCGCAATTTGCCTTGAGCTACCCATCGCTCGATCAGATCAAGCTCTGAGTCGTTCAGGCGCCTATCGTTGCTGAACTTGGCATGCTCATCGGTGGCATGCCAGGGTGGCATGGTTTTGTTCTGAGTGACTTCGACAATCATGTCGGCCCAAGCCGCCGCATCGTCGTAGTTGGAAAGGTCCATCGGACCGATGTCTCCTTGACGGTGGCAAGCGACACAGCGTTGCTGCAGGATGTGCGAGATGTGTTGCGAGTAAGTGATCGAA
>JBJTAQ010000536.1:0-3748 GCA_046090945.1 Pirellula sp. | reverse complement strand
GAGTGGCGGCACCGAGCATTACGAGATCTCGAATTTCGCCAGGGCAGGGGAGGCATGCCGCCACAATCAGGCCTACTGGAATTCCAATCGATGGTGGGGATTTGGTCCGAGTGCGGCTAGCTACTTGGGAGACATGCGGTGCGTCAACCATCGGGGAACTTTGCAATACCTCAGCCGGATCGAATCGGGCTTGTCGGCAGTCGAAGAATTTGATCGACTGAGTCTCGATCAGCAGTGCCGGGAACGCTTTGTATTCGGCATGCGGCAGATCCAAGGTGTTGATTGGGACCAATTGCAATTGCAGTTTCCAGCGACCACTTCGCAGTCGATCCAAGCGAGCTTAACAAGGCATATCGAGCAAGGCTGGATCGAGCGAGCCGGTCGGTATGTTCGATTGACTCGCTCGGGTCTAGTCCTCAGCGACGGGTTGTGGAATGAGTACCTGAGAAGCTCTCCTTAAACGGGGGCAGTGAAACCGTTCTGAAAGTCGATGGCTTTGGGAGGTCTCGGTTCGCTTAGTGCAACTGCGAGTACAGCAGTAGATTCACTCCGATGCGGAATGCGTCCTCGCGCACGTACCCGCGGCATTGCAGCGAGTGCTTGCTCTCCATAGCGCAGCTAAGATCGTTCGGGGAAAACAGGACAATGATGCGATCGTTCCATTCCAAAGCTTCGATCTCAGCGGGTCCCTCTCTTTTCGCCTTGGCCAAATCCACATCTCCGCGACCTGGGTCGATCAAACTGACGTTTCGTAAGTCATATCCCCCAGGACCATCTTTGAGCAGCAGTGGGTGATCGGCGGGTAACAACTGCCATTTAGCCTCTGGAAACAGCTTGCTAAACTCCTCCCGCATCGCTTTCGCAAATTCCTCGGAACCGCAGATGGCGTCCCCGAGCACCATGCCACCGTTGATAAAGTGTGTGCGCATGGCTTGCTGCTCGGCCTCGGAAAAAGCAAATTTGTTCCGACCGTGGATGTAAACCAAGGGGTACTTTTCAAGTTCTGGACTGGTTGCCGATAGCTTTGGGGTCTTCGGATCAACCATCGCTTTGGTCTCACGGCGAAAGACCTCGACGAGGTTGCTCAGAGCCTTGGGGGTTTCATCACCACCACCGCTATGCATGATTTTCGGAAGTGTCAGTGTGCCCCGCTCGAGGACTTGGCGGTTCATATCGCTTTGCACGATCTGAACGGCCTCAAGCTTGTCCTTGAGTTCGCGTCCGGTAGCATAGGCGATCACGTTGAGTCCTACTTTGACGGCGTTGTCGAGTTCTGCGGCAACGACCTTGGAGAATTTCGGTTTGGCTCCGTAGGGTTTCGCGAGTTCCCAGCGGCAGGTCAAGCTGATCGGGCTGTAGATGATGCTGGTTTTGCAGCAAGCATCGATTCCGTACAACCAAAAATCATCGGGCAAGGCGGCCGGGTCGAGCCTCGCTTCAGCGCTCCATACCGGGTGATTCGGAGGCAGCTTCTGGAATGGCTTATCGAAGATCAGCTCCATTTCGCGACGGAAGGAAACGTCGAAGGCTTTGCCATCGCAACCGTCTTGCGAACAGGCTTCCGCAAAAATAAAGCCACCTTGATCGACATAGTCCTTCAGCATCCGACGTTGCTGTGCCGACAGAACAAATTCATCGCTACCGCTGACGAAAAGAACAGGTGTTTCGAGCAGATCAGGGAGAGTTGCTCGCTGAAGTTTGAGGGTTTGCCAAGCCAGATCGCGTTTCCAAGCTAGTTCAACGTGGCCGGTCAAGTGCTGAATACTGCGTCGGTGTCTGTTCCAGTCGCGATTGCGTGGATCGGCCGAGTGCTGCAATTGTCCGATGACGACTTGGCGTTTGCCCTTGCTTAAAAACAACAGCGCCATGGCTCGGGCCGCTGGTGGTTGCAGAGCCCCGGAACCCTGCGTGACCCCCATGAGCCGCGAATTCTTAGGTCCGACGATCGCCTCGCAGCCTTCGCGGTACCAGTCGTGATCTCCGATGAATCGCTGGCCGGTGAGTCGACCGACCCGCTCTAGTCCATACATGTAGTAAAGATACCAGTCTCCATAGCCAGGGTTTTGGATGACAGAAAAATTGTTTGCAAGCCATGATAAAGATTTCTCTGGATCGTAGTCCTGGCGAGCGCCTTGGGTGCAACATTGAATTTGATCCCCTTGTGCCTGTGCATCCTGAGTCGATGCAGAGTCCTCGAGGATCAGCATCGATGCGATCCCGGCGCAGGTCATGCTTCCGCGGGGTCTAGGCTCGCCACGATAGCCCCAGGTGCCCGCATCGCTCATTTTGTTGAGCCAATAGCGTCGCCCATTCTGGATCACTTGTTCGGGAATCTCGATCCCAATTCGGCTGGCTTCCCAGAGCGCAAGAACTGCGAACTGAGAGTTCGATTCGTCCGAAGCCCCCCGATCTTGAAGATAGGCCCAGCCACCGTCGTCCTGCTGGGCTTGGACCAGCCAACCGACGTTGCGTTCGATCAATGCTCGATCGCGCCCGGGTTCGGCGGCGCACATCGCCATTGTTTGCAAACTCGCTTCGTAGACTTGCATCGGTCGTTCGCCCCGGATGTAATCCATTGCCCGAGCGACCTCGGTGTCGCTCGGTTTACGACCGGCACTCAAAAGGGCCAGGACGACCAAACTGGTCAGGCCGGTTTTTTGGTCTTGGTGTCCCTGCCAAGCTCCGACGGGTCCGTCCTTGGCTTGACGATTTTGGGTGCGACGAAAGTACTGAAGCAGCTCGTCGATCGCTTGCTGAACATCGTCGGGTGTTACCCCACCTTGTGCTACAGCCCATGTGGGGCTTGTGAAAATCGTCAGTACAGAAACAAGCAGAGTGCAGATCCAGCACAAAGCCGATCCGCAACGTGATCGCTTGGCGATGGGCTCGTAACGGGCGTATCGATGGCAAGAGTGGATCGAGGTGCGTTTCATACCCGTTGATTCTACCAAAAGTGGAGTATTAAATCGATCGGAGCCTGAGGTCGAACTTCCAGTTGAAACAAGTCGCTGCGACTGGGGAAAATAACGTGGTTGTACGCCTCAGCGCTGTCGAGCTGCCAAACGCTCGACAGCGGCCAAGATCTTATCCTCGATCTGTTCGCGAAACGGCGCTGGAAGACTTTGATAAATGATCGCTTCGGTGCCCTCATAGCCCCCTTCTCGCAATACGCGACGACTCGGAATATAAGCGTTTGAGAGATTGGAATACCCGGCCACCCAAACAGGGTTGCTCGTGCTCAAAAGTTCGGATTTGATTCGCAGCGCGTACTCGGCAACGGGTTCTCCACCGAGAGCCACGAGTGTCAATTTCTCGCCCAAGACACAAACCTGAATCGGGTACTGATAATCGGCAGGCTCGTCCATTGCATTTGGCCATTTTGCCAGAATCCGTTGAGCATGGCGAGCAACAAATCCGTTCCCTGAAGTGGCCTGAGTCTGCAGACTATCTCGCGATGCTAACGGTGCAAATGGCAATCCCACCATTTCCAATTGCGTCGAAAGCACCGCAGGTAATTCGACCGGCGCTGTGGACAACGCGGCATCGACTGCACTGGCCAACGCCAAGCCATTCTGCTTGGCATCCTCCAAATCCCGCCTTGGCGAGGGATCTTGATCCCCACCGCAACCGGCCAAGTACACAGCGACACAACCGGGATACTCCTGCTCGAGTCTTGAAGAGGCATACCCGGCATAATCGCCGTGAATCTCGAGCGTCGGACCTAGGGCCGTGTTGTGACAAGCGTATC
>JBJTAQ010000535.1:0-6513 GCA_046090945.1 Pirellula sp. | reverse complement strand
GTATCCCCAAGCCAAGTACATCCATATCGTCAGGGATCCGCGTAAGCTATTTCCATCGACAATGAAACTCTGGAATTCCCTCGACGAGCACCAAGCCTTGCAGGCTCCCACGGATCAAGTGGCCTTGCAAAGCTTCGTTTTGGAGTCGTTGAAAACCATGTATGGCGCTTTTGAAAGGGACCGTCTGAATATCCCTAGCGGTCAGATTATCGATGTTCACTATGAGCAATTTATTGCGAAACCAGTGGAATCTCTGATGGGTATTTATGAACACCTGGGTTTAGGTGATCCCGAATCGATGCGCGTTGCCTGGGAGAGTAAAGCGGCTCAGGAGCAGGGCTATCAGACCAACAAGCTCCAGATCAATCGCGAAGAGGAATCGATGATCCTCGAGCATTGGGGCCAGTACGCGCGCCGCTACGGTTACCTGGAGAGCTGATCGGCGGTTTCCAACGCGCCGAGGATGATCTTCGACCAAATCTCGTAGCCGCTAGCATTCAAATGCAGCCGATCGGATTTGAACAGTTCGGCACGCGGTTGACCGTCTCGATCCAAAAATGCATAGGCGGTCGGAATATAGAAAACCCCGGGAGTGCTCTCAGCGATCTTTCGCAACATCGCATTCGTGAGTTGTATCCGTTGCCAATACTTATACCGCAAAGGAGTCGGAGTGACTGCCAGGAGCTGGATCTGGCAGTCGGGTTCTTCGCGACGCAGTTGATGGATGACTAAGCGAGCTAGCTTTGAGACCGTCTCGGGCTCGACATCCTCCTCTGGTTTTCCCGTGATATCGTTGGCGATAAAGACAACGGCTTTGGAGTATTTTAGTCCTTCGATCAGTTTCGGTGTGTGGATGGCAAGGTCGCGATAGCGGGCCCCTCCGTAGGCTCTCCGTACGACTTTCAGGCAAGCCAAGTCTTGCTGAATCGATTCCCACAAACGAAACGAGGAGCTACCTAAAAAAAGGACGTGATCCGAACTGCCGTCCTTGGAATTACCCGCGGCGAGTTTGTCGATGTCCTCTTGCCACTTTTCCGCCTTGTTCCGAAATGGAGCAAGCAACTCTTGTACTTCCTTGGGATCATTTGGATCGAATGGAACGAGTTCCACTTCGGAGGCTTTTTCCGTCTCCTGGACAGCTTGGACCTCTTGGCCCAATGTCTGCCGTACCGCAGGAAACGCCGTTGCGATCCATGCAAACAGCAACGCCATGGCAAGAGCATAGGGTATTGAACGATCTTTCCTGGATGCTCTCATTGCTGCTGCGAGGATGGTTTCGTGAAGTAGGCTAATCGAGACTTTGCAGCGATCGATCGATTTGATCGAGTGCTGCTTGAGCGCATGCTACTACATCGTCAGTTGGATGAGAAGACGACCGGGGTGGCGATGGTCGCTGGTATCCGAGCGAACGGACAACCTCAAGGATCTCGCTGCAGGTTGGGAATTTCCGGCCGCTCGACTGCTTGTAACGCTCCAAGGCTTGCATAAACTCAAGTTCGTCGGCCGAGTAGTCCCGTTCGCAGGTCGTCGGGTCGATCTGTTTGCGCTTGGTTGATTTATGATAGGTGCGATTGGCGGGAGCTTTGAACATTCCTAGCGGCCTTTAGCAAGACGAAAAATGGGTGAAAGAAATCGGAAGCCAGTGCGGGATGCCTGAGTGAAGCCCAGTGCATTAACACATTGGACTAGCACAGTGGATTAGCACGGTGGACTAGCACGGTGGACTAGCACGGTGGGCTAGCACGGTGGGCTAAGCCCTCGGCGCGATCGGCACAACCGTCTGTTCTTACCGACACGCTAAAGATGCCCGATGGCAAGCGATTGGCATGGAGAGACTTTAGAAAAATCCCGGATGAATTTTGGAAAACCTCACGGAGGTTCCGGGTAGAGTGGTCGTGGTGGATTTAACGGGGAAAAACGAGTTTTTAGCCAATCTTTGCGAGGTTGATCGCCGAGACACGCCTGATCGCACTGGTCGGATCGAGCTTGGTTACCGGTCTGTTAATCGATCGGATTGCTCCCAAGGATTCCAGCAAAAACGCTTTCCTGGCCGTTTTGCAATTCTGTTAAATAGATAGTCCTCAAACGCTCCGGATTTGATTATATTGGAACGGGTGTGGGGAGGGGCTCAGGTGCCTGACAGCGGTCCTCGATCCCCGTGTCACCATGGTTATTCTTTTCTTCGAAAGCACCGCAAATCTCATGCAAGTTCGTGCGGAAGTGATGAGTTCAGTCCCGACGGTTCTGCTGCCCTTGGGGGACGCATCCGATGTCTTCAATATCGTCGGTCAATTGTCCTACGTGGCTTTGGCAGCCGTAGCTCTTTGGGGGGCTTACTACGTCTTCCTGGTTCTAGGCCGAGTGAATGCCAAGCGTTTTAAGACCGAGGCGATGCAGGACGAGTTCATCAGTTCGGTGGAAGAAGACCTGCGACGAGGGAATTTTGAGGCCGTGATCGGCAAATGCGAAGGCAACAAAAAAGCCCTTCCGATGATGGTTTCCTACCTTTGCAAGCATCGGTCGTTTGGTTTTGCCAAAGCTAGGCAGATGACTCTCGACCGATTTCAACGGGATGTCATCGCCGACCTGGACTACAGCATCGCCTGGATCGTGACGGTGATTAAGACCGCACCGATGCTTGGCCTCTTCGGTACGGTCGTCGGTATGATGGGCGCGTTCGGTAAGCTTGCTTCGGCAACGAACGTCAACCCGACCGACCTTGCAGGTGACATTCGTGTGGCTCTCGAAACGACCGCTATCGGTCTTACCATCGCTATCCCGCTGGTTATGGCCATGGCCGCGATCCACAACCGAATCCGGCACATGCAGGATCTGGTCGGATCTGGGTTGGCGCAGGTTCTCGAAGCCTTCAAAGTCGGTGCTGCCCGCGAGGAGCAACGCGGCGTCCGCCAGAGCGCTTAACCAAGAACTTCGTATCCTTTGCATATGGGGTGTTGTCCCAGAGGATCGACGCAAGAGCACCTTGGTCGGTTCCTCTGCTCCCGATGGGTTCTATGTCCGATTTGGCTCCGAACTTACTTCGTTAGTCACTAGGTTGCAGTCGAACGAGAAATCTTCAAATAGCGGTCAGTTACATGGATCCAAAACACGACCACGACGACGAGAGTCAACTAGAACCGCTGGCAGAATCAGGTCCGCCGGTTGCACTCGCACCGATCGATGATGAGCCCGAAGAGGTCGCGATGGGCCCGCGTCCTCCGATGGACGACGAGATGGATATTACCCCGATGATCGACATGACATTCTTGCTGTTGATCTTCTTCATTCTGACCTCGAAGATGACTGGCGAGAAGTCCTACGAGGTTCCGCCTGCCAAAAACGGGAGCATGATTGCGACGAAAAACTGCGTGATGATCACCGTCCAGCGAGGCAACGGCGACACGCCGCTAGTCACCAAAGAAGATGGAGGAATATTCTCTGACGATCCCGAGCAGCAAGCTGCCGAGATCACCGAGTATGTCCAACTCCAACTTGAAACCGGCGGTAAAACTGAGGTTCTGATCCGGGCCGAGGGGAATGTCACTGCCAAACAGCTCAAACGCGTCGAGCAGGCCATCGGCGAGGTCCTCGAAGAGGGCAAAATGATCAACTTAGCCGTCTCGGAGGTTGGCAAATGAGCGGACCGGCCATCGAACAAGAAGAAGAGCTCGAACAGGTCGCCTTTGCCAAAAAAGAGCTTCCCAAGGACGACATGGACATGACCCCGATGGTCGACGTGACGTTCTTGCTGCTGATCTTCTTCATGATTACAGCTTCGTTCTCAAGTGAAAAGGTTTTCGAAAAACCACCACCGTTGGCGGAGACACCCAGTAGCAAGCCGCCCGACAAGCCACCCGATCAGTTCGATACCGTTCGGGTTCAGATCGACGAGTTCAACGCCTACACCGTCATCTTTTCCACAGGTGACGAGCGCGAAGCCAGTAGCAGACAGGATCTGCTTTTGGCCCTGAGTGAGGCTCGCGTCGAGGCATCCAGCGGCAAAGACGACGAAGTTCTCAAATTATTGATAGACGCCCACGAAGAGTGTATTCATGCATCGATTGTCGCTGCGTTGGATACTGGCAGAGAAGCCGGTTTTGGTAGTTTCAGTGTGACGGTGGTGGAGGAGTTTGAGTAGTTCATGAGCGCATCGCAGTTCATTCAAATGCTCGAAAGCAAAGGTCTGCTCGATCCGGAGAGTATCCTCGAACTCCAAAAGATGGTCGAGCAGTCCAAGGTTCGTGTGACTCCCGAAGCCCTCGCGCGGATCCTGGTCGAAAACGGTCAGCTCACACGCTTCCAAGCTACCAAGCTTGTCACCGAGCTAAAGGAGCAACAGGAAGCCCACGCCTCCGGGAAAGCCTCGGCGCAGGCCCCGGGCAAATCAGCATCCCGTTCCGACTCGGTCGAAGATCTTTTGCCCCCCGATGAAATCGAGCAAGCCGAAGTCGTCGAGGTGGTTGAAGAGGTCGTCGAAGATCCCGTCGCTGAGGTTGTCGAAGTGGTCGAGGAGGCCGAAACGAGCGGGAGAAAATCCAAGAGAAGCAAATCCAAGCAAGCCGATTCATTCGCCGACGACTCTTTGAGAGATGTCGCGATGGCCAAGTCTCCGGTGGTGAAGAACAAACCCGAAAAAAGCCCTTGGGAAACCTTTGGAATCATCGGCATGGGCTTCATCGTTCTGCTGCTGCTAGTCCTCTTGGTCCCGCTCTACATTTGGTTTGCCAAAGGAAGCGCCAAGGAAAGCTGGGAGATCGCTGAGAACTTCTACAAAAACCGCGATTACGAACGAGCCACCAAGCAGTATGAAAAGTTCGCCTCGGATTTTTCAGCCGATGAGAATGTCAGTCTTGCGAAAGTCAAAGCGACGTTGGCAAGGGTTCGCGAAGCCTCTGAGAAGAACGCCGATCCGTCGGTCGGCCTCAAATCCGCTCAAGAGGAACTCCCCAAGGTTGTCAACGAAGCAGGCATGTCCAACATGCGGGTCGAGATCACCGATGTGCTTTTGAGAATTGCTGAGAAATTCATCGCCAAAGCTGACAACACCGCCGGTATCGAAGATCGAAAAAATCTCGTTGCGGCAATGAATCAACAAATGGATCTGATTCGAGACCCTCGTTACGTTGGAACTCAAGAACGAACCCAAAATGAACTGCGCATCCGCCGGATCGAAGAGGACCAACAACGTGTTGTGCGAGAAATTCAGCAAAGCGAAGACCTCGATACCACGCTTGCTGCGATGAACAGCAGTATCGGTGCCAAGGATGTGAATAAAACCTATGACTTGCGCAAGGATCTTGTGAAGAAGTATCCAGTGCTCGATCAGAACAGCAAGCTCCGAGAGTTGATGCTCCAAGCGACGGATATTCAAAAAGAATCGGTCCAAAAATCCAACGCGGTTCCGATGATCCAAGACACTGTCGCGTCGATGGCTGCACCCACCGCGCTTTTGACAAGCCGCGTCGGAAATCCTATCGATTCGAACCCCGAGGATATCGCCTTCTTGCGCATCAAAGGATCGGTCGTTGCGATCGCCGTCGCCGATGGACGGGTTGTTTGGCGAAAGTTTATTGGCCGCGATTGGACGGGAGAACCCAAGCGATTTTCCGCTACCTCAGATAGCGATACTCTCGTTGCAGTCGAATCGCGAGGCACCGTCAGCAGGCTGGCCTCTAAAGATGGTTCGGTCGTCTGGGAGTCGAAGTTTCCCGAAGCGATCCACGAGCCTGCCGTCGACGGTGATGATATTTTTGTGACCACAGCTGGCGGTAGCATCCACTGTTTGGATGCCATCAGCGGACAGCCTCGCTGGTCGAAAAAGATTCCTCAGCCGATCGACGTGACGACCGGAGGGGCCCCTGGCAAACGCAAACGCTACTTGGTCGGAAACCATTCAAACCTCTACGTCCTGAGCCGTGGGAACGGACAGTGCGATGAAGTCGTTTATGTCGGTCACAACCCTGGGACCATCGCCGTTCCTCCGGTCTGGGTTCTGAACCAACTGATTCTCTTTGAAAATGCCGGTCCCGATCATAGCCTCATGCGAGTCTACTCGACCAATGACGAAGGTACCGAACTCAAACAAGCCCAAGCGCCACTGCGATTCAAAGGACACGTGGTGGTCGAGCCGCAGGTCGAGGGACGTCGACTGGCTGTCGCCACAAACCTCGGTGAGATCGCAATCCTGGACGTCGAAGTGACCAATCCTAAAGACAAAGTTTTCAAGATGGTCAATTTGGTTTCCAACGAAGCAGCCCCCAAGGCAACCTGGCCCCTGATGTCCGGCACCGATCTTTGGCTTGCATCGAACCGTTTGGCTTACTTCCAAATCCAAATCACAGGTCAGAAGCTTAACTCGATTTGGCTCAAAGAGGACCTGGATGAATTCACGGCACGGCCGATGAAGCTCGGAGATGTGATCCTCCACTCACGGGTGGTTCGAGGAAATGCTGGGGTGCGCGTCGCTGCGATCAATCCCAAGACCGGTGATGCTTACTGGGAAACCGACCTGGG
>JBJTAQ010000534.1:0-2412 GCA_046090945.1 Pirellula sp. | reverse complement strand
CACCGATCAATACGCTGCTTCTGGGCTTTTGTGCCGAACTCCAAATCCATAGCGTACTTACTACCCAAGTCATCGCGTGGGCCCAATCGAGTGTCCGGGAATGCGATTTAGCACGAAGGCTGGTCGAGTACGCGGTGCGGCACAAGATTCCCCCAAAGCATCTCGAAGAACGGCTGGTGATGCTGCGCGACACGAGCAGTATCCACCCGAGCGCCTCGACGTTGGATGCACTTGCCGAGCAAATCAAAGACAACAACTATCGCATCGCGATCGACGGCGAAAAAATCCACTTGATGAGTGCCGGCGTTCACCTGATAGGCACGGATCCTTTCGAAATCATGAAAGACTTGCTTCAGTTGCCCCAATCCCGAAACGTCGATCCGTCACATGCTTTTTATCTGGGGTTCGAGTTATCCAAAGCCCTTACGGCACTGACCCTCAATAAACGCTACGAGCAGGACGAGGCTCTGCGATGGGGGATGCATACACGCCCGGAAAAACATCACCGCTTGGCCCGAAAACGAACCAGCGAAGAGCCCCGGGAGAACTAGCCAGCGGTCACCCCTGGGTCGGATGAATCCACCGTGAATCCCCCGAAGGATAAAACTCTTTTTTCCAAATAGGAACTTCGACTTTTATACGCTCGACGAGCCACTCACAAGCTCGAATCGCATTGGCGCGATGGGCTGATCCGACAGCCACCACCATGCTGGTCTCTCCGACCGCGACTCGACCTAACCGATGAACGAATGCAAATCGCTCGATGTGCCACTTCTGTTCTACCAGTCTCGATAGCTCGATCATTTTGCTTTTGGCCATCGATTCATAGGCGTCGTATTCCAAGCAAAGCGTCTCGATATCTCCAGTGTAGCGGCGTGTGATACCGACAAACATCGAAACCGCTCCAACGCGATCCATCGCGCAATACGTTGAAATACGATTTAGGTCGATCGACTCGCGAACCAATTCGATCATCCACTACTCCTTCTTCAATTCGTCGATGTAGCCAGCGTACTTGGCAAGTTCCTCTTTGCTGACAGTGGGGTACTCAAGGTCTAAACTCTCTAGGTGGGATGCGATCAAGTCTGCGACGGTCGCCCGAGCGTACCACTTGTCGTCAGCAGGGATCACATACCAAGGGGCTTGCTTGGTCGATGTAGCGGCCAAGGCCTCCTCGAAGGCTTGTTCATACTCTTTCCAAAGCTTTCGTTCGGCCAGATCGCCTGCGTTGAACTTCCAATGCTTTTCAGGAGTCTCGAGCCTTTCGAGTAACCGCTTGCGCTGTTCATCGCGGGAGATGTGAAGGTAGAACTTCAGAACGCTCGTTCCGCTCTCGACGAGCGTCTTTTCAAACATCCGAATTTCCTCGTAACGCCGCTTCCACAAGTCCGAAAGCTTCTTGGTGGGCATCAGATTCTGCGCATCGAGGAACTTGGGATGTACGCGCACGACCAGAACCTCCTCGTAGTAGGAGCGATTGAAGATCGATACCAGCCCCTTGGGAGGCAAAAACCGCATCGGTCGCCAGAGGAAGTGATGACCGAGTTCTTCGCTATTGGGTGCTCGAAAGCCAATCACTCGGCAACCTTGGGGATTCAGCCCCCGAAAGACATGTCGGATAATCCCATCCTTGCCCGAGGTATCCATACCTTGCAAGATCACGAGCAAGGACCGCTGACCGCTGGCAAAGAGTCGTTCCTGGGCTTCCTGGAGTTGTTCAAGATCTTTTTCAAGCGATTCGATCCCTTGAGATTTACCTTCCAGCTCGCTCCCGGCTTTGGTCGCAATTTTAGAAAGCTTGAGACTTTCCCCCTCTTTGACCCGAAACTTCTTGGGGTCGAATCGATGCTTCTTCATGGCTGTTGATCCTATGTTTGTAGATGATTAGTTGACGATTTCGTTCCTCTAGCCAATTTTCCAATCCAGCCCAATGTCATGAACGGGTGCCGAGTGGGTTAAAGCCCCCACGCTAATGCGATCAACACCCGTGGCGGCGATCGCACCGATCGTAGTGAGGTTCACTCCACCGGATGCCTCGAGTTGAACATCGGGTGCCAATCGATCCCGGATGCTGACGCATTGCTTGAGCAGATCACAGCTCATGTTATCAAGCAAGATAATATTCGGACCGGCAGCAAGTGCCGGTTCGAGTTGCCCGATACGGTCGATCTCGACTTCGATCATCGGCGATTGCTCGAATTTGACTGCGCCAGAAGCTACGAACGACTTGGCCAGCGCCACGGCTTGGCCCGCATCGAGCAACTCGCCGTTGGCCGCTGCTCGACAAGCCAGATGATTATCCTTGATGAGAATTCCGTCGTAGAGCCCCAGACGATGGTTATGCCCCCCACCGCATCGCACTGCGTATTTCTCAAGTCGACGCCAAGCGGGTGTGGTTTTACGCGTGTCGTA
>JBJTAQ010000533.1:0-6377 GCA_046090945.1 Pirellula sp. | reverse complement strand
CGGAGGAAGGGGCAGGAATTTCAACTCCGATCGACTTTGAGTAAGTTCGATGACGAGGTCGGCTAACTCCTTGATCGTAAATTCGTCGGGATTTCCGATGTTGACCGGGCCGATGAAATCCTCGGTGTTCATCATTCGCACCAAACCGTCGACCAGATCATCGCGATAGCAGAAAGATCTGGTCTGTTGGCCAGTACCAAAAAGCGTGATGGGTTCATCGCGTAGGGCTTGCCGAATAAAGTTTGAAACCACTCTTCCGTCGTAGGGATGCATCCTAGGTCCATAGGTGTTGAATATTCGCACGATACGAATATCGATTTTATTCATGCGATGGTAATCCATGAACAAGGTCTCGGCGACTCGTTTGCCTTCGTCGTAGCAGGACCGGATGCCGATCGGATTGACGTTACCCCAATAGCTCTCGGGTTGAGGGTGGATCTCGGGATCTCCATAGACTTCACTGGTGCTGGCTTGTAAGACCCTGGCCCCGCAGCGTTTGGCAATACCAAGGACATTGATGGCTCCCATGACCGAGGTTTTGACCGTTTTGATGGGATTGTACTGATAGTGCCCTGGGGCTGCTGGACAAGCTAGGTGATAGATTTGATCGACTTCTAAATACAGGGGTAGAATCACATCGTGCCGGATCAATTCGAAATTCGGTTTTCCAAGCAGATGGAAGACGTTGCTTTTTTGGGAAGTGAAAAAGTTGTCGACGCACAGTACGTCATGCCCCTCGGAGACAAGACGCTCACAAAGATGGGAGCCTAAAAAACCTGCTCCTCCGGTTACCAAAACACGCTGCGTTTTGTTGCTCACTTAATTGCCCTCCCGAAGGGTCTCGATCAGGCTCAGAACCACCGGGACGGGGCGCACCCCGGAGGCTTCGCTCGGACGGTTCGCAACCTTGAGATCGGATTTCTCGTCACGAACCCACATCGAGGACGAGCCACCGCCATCAAGGTTGATCCCCTCACTACAACCACACTCGACAAGCAACTTGGCGAGTTCCTCTTCACTGACCCCCTCGCTATAACCCTTTTGCCGCCCGTCGACCACTAGCCATACAAACTTTTTACTGTCGCTCGATAATCCGATTGCCGTCCGAGGATGCCTGGTTTCGCTTGGCTCAACGAGCACCTTGGAGTCCTGAAGGATACCTCGAAAGCCCGAAACGGCCCATTTGGCTTGGATTCCTTTGTCTTTAAGGTCTTGCTCCGAGGCGATCATTCCGAGCCCCAAGCGATTGGATTGGTCCATCCAAACCGACCAGTAGCCGGCTTGGGGTGGGCTGACCATGCGATCGGCTGTGCTCACCCATCCGGCGATGTCCGCAGCACCTCCGACGATGTAACCGGGTTTCTTGCCGGTTTGCGGGTCGGTTAGCATCGCCCAAGCAGCGGTGTTGATCGCAGCGATCGCGCCAACTTTCTTGGCCAAGTCTCTTGGGTGCGCAAGTGCCACTTCGGCGGGCCCGTCGGCATCCGGGTCCTCGCCCGGAACAACCGCGAATGCTAAACCCGGAACCGATGTATCGATTTCCAAAACATGAATATGCAAGGGCCTTGGTTCCTGGCGTATTTTGTGTTCGTAGCGCACCCCAACCGGTAGCTTCCAAGTCGTGTTGTTATGCTCTAGGGGTTTGTCTTGTCCAAAAACGGACAGCACAGTCCCGCAGTAATACAATGCAATCCAAACCAAGGATCTACTTGCTGCAGTCATACATTCATACTCGATTCTCTTGAGGATCTTTGCGATGTGCAGCCATAAATTTTAGTTGCTGATACATCGTCTGTACAATCGGTGCGGAACATCCACATCGCTCCGCTTCGTTCAACGCATTGCCATAGATGGCTTCCACCTCGATTGGTCGTCCATGGAGGTAATCCAATCGCATGCTACTGTCATAGGGGACCATATCATCGGTATGATCGATCACCCAATCGACGTAACTGGGTTCAATTGGGCTACCGGCCGCGATCGCAATCTGGCGCACCTCTTCACTGATCCGTCTTGCCAACGATCTCGAATCGGGATCTTCCATGATCGAGTCGGTGCTGGCATTGAGCAGGACCGACAGTCCATTGAAGGGGATGTTCCACATGAGCTTTTTCCACTTGGTTGTGGGCAGATCGTCGGTCCGATAAGCTTCGATGCCTGAGGCGACCATGTCGGCCAAAATCTGCTCGAGTAGCCGAACCGGAGGACCTGGGTCCTTGCCATCGATTCCTCGGTAGGCTCCAAAGACGATGCGGCCGTAATCCAGGTGCCTAATGTGCCCAGGCCCAACTTTATTCGAGCAAAGAAAACAACACCCTCCGGCAACCCGGCTGGGGCCTACGATGCTTCGAGCCGTTTGCTCGACATTCAATCCATTTTGCAGAACCAAGACAACCGACTCCGGACCTAGGATCGGGGCGAGCAAGTCCTCGAGGATGTGGTTTTGAGTACTTTTCAGGCCGATGATGGCCACATCGCACTTGGGCATGTCCCGAGAACTGCGATATGCTTGAACCTTTGGAAGCTGAAAGTCTCCGAGTTTGCTATCCACTCTGAGCCCGTGTTTGCTCACATGTTCGTAGTCACTATGAAGTAAGAAATGGATATCGAGGCCTTGGCGCGCCATCAAACCGCCGTAGAAACCACCAAGCGCCCCTGTACCTAGAACTGCATACCGAATGCTCATCCTCGAAACCTTTTGACCCCTAATTCGAATTCCGGAATGTCTCCTCCGCATCGACAGAACGACCGATTTTAACCTAGCGTTGTTAAATGCTAAGCGGTCTGCGGAGACAATCGGTGAATTCGATTAGAACTAATCCTCTTTGGGTTTTTTGGCCAACCACCAGCGGTCGGGTGTTACCAGACGCATCAATAGACCTAGGCCAAAGGCAAAGACGAGCAGAATCGTCCCAGTGCCAGCTGTCAGCAGAAAAGCCCCCCAAAAACCGATACCATCCCTATCCATTGCTTCGCCAGGAATGATATTTGTCTTCCGGAAAAAAGTTATAGATATCAATCCTGCGATCATATGCGGCACGGGCATAACCTGGGATAAGGCCAGCAGTATACCGCCCCGTGTTGTAAAAAGAACTGCCAGCGGCATGTGAACACTGGCCCAATAGCCCATCAACAACGCCATGAGGATTGCGAGCAGCATTCCCAGATGCCCGAAGACCGTGGTCATTTGCCATCCAAGTATCATCGGGACAATCAAATTGCAAAGTAGAACCAGAGTCCATCCGATCGATAAATTCAGAGGACCGTGGATCACACGGCTTGGTACTGGTTCGGGTTCTACCAAGGAGTCCGAGGGCTCGTAGGGGTTTGTCTTGGTTGTGTCATCCATCGCTTGCAAGCACCTAGGACAGTTTTTGACGGAATCGATCGATCAAAACGGCCAGTAATATGATGGTTCCAAAGACAACCTTTTGCGCATAGCTGTCGATTTGCATCAAATTCATTCCGTTTTCGATCACAGCGATGATCAGCGCACCGATGAGTGTTCCGAACATCGTGCCGTAACCACCTCTCAAGGATGTCCCACCCACCACCACTGCGGCAATCACGTACAACTCATACATCATCCCATACTTGGCATCCCCGGTACCCAAGCGACTGGCCATGACCAATCCGCCTAAACCAGCAAGGAGTCCGGAGATCCCATAAGCTGCCGCAGTGATCCAATCGACGCTGACTCCACACAGACGGGCAGCCAACTCGTTTCCTCCGATCGCATAGATCGCTCGACCATACGTGGTGAACCTCATCACCAAGTGCGCTAGACCAAAGATCAATAGCATCAACCACACCGCGACCGGTACGCCACCCCATTTACCTCTACCTAACCACACAAAAAAATAAGGCACCTGGTCGATCGACTGCCCCTTGGAAATCATAAAAGCCAATCCACTAGCGATCATCATCATTCCAAGTGTCGCGATGAACGGCGGGATTCTGAAAACGACAATCATTCCACCATTGATTAAACCACACACACCGCACAGGGCGACTCCCGCAAGTCCTGCGATAAAAACCCTGGTCATTGTTGCATCAGTCCCACCGAGGTAATCCCGAATCAGCACCGTTGTCACGACGGAAGCAAGCGCGATCAAACTACCGACCGATAGGTCGATGCCTCCGGTGAGAATCACGAGCGTCATTCCAACGGCCAGTATCCCGATCTCGACGATCCGATTGACGACATTGATCAAGTTCTGACGCTTGAGAAAATTCGGCCAACGCGAACCTCCAACAATCCTCAACTTGATCTTCTGCCCTGGGAACTTGCTGGAAATATCCTCGAACAAAACCCAGTTGCGAGCGCCAGGTGCGAGTATCAATTCAAGTTCCTGGCCTGATTGCTGCAGGATCCGTTTCCGGATCTCTTGCGGAGTCCCCAGCCAAACCCTCTCCCTTGGCGAATTGACCCCTGCGATCTTCCAAGCCTGTTCAAACTCCGAGGCGAAATCCTCATCCTCAGGGCTCAGGCTACCTACAACCACGGTTCCCCAGTCTGTTGGAGGTCGCTCTTCGGCCCAAACCTCACGGACTGCCTCCTGCGGTGTCGGCTGCTGCTGCCGAATGGTCATCACCGAAAAAAATAGGCACAATCCCAGCAGGACCATGACCATCGAGTACTTTGTAAAAATCTCTTTCAACCAATCCATCGTCGCGTGCCCGCCGACCCTTCTGAGTATTCGCTCCGTAATACAGTCCCATTCGCAAGGCGTTTAATTTACCGATGCAAGCATTGTAATCTGGTTTTGCTTCCCGCGTTGGCCTTGACGTCAAACCCCCTATTTTGACATCCTCGCCTAGGCGGTGGACCTTGTCGAAACAGCCACCGAAGGATTGACCGAAGCCCCAGACGATTCATGAAACCTTTTTGGAACGCGATCCGCGACTCATTGCACCATGCCCCCGCCTTGGTGCTTGCCACCCTATGTTCGGTGGGAATTGCATTTCTATGGGGTTCGAATATCGGGGCTTTGTACCCGGTTGTCGAGATGACTCTCAATGGAGAGTCGATCCAGTCGTGGCTTGCGAAGGGCGCCCAAGCGGCCGAGAGCGAATCGGCGGCATTGCAGGAGCAACTGGCTGCGGCCCCAAACCAGTTATCCGATAAGGAACGCCAGAGCATCGAGCGGAGAGCCGACCAGGCGGCCCGCACGAGAGACTACAAGCGTTGGCTGATCTCTTGGGCCGACCGCATTTTGCCCCGCAATCCTTTTCAAACCATCTGCTGGATTATGGGACTGCTGATGGTCTCTACGTTGATCAAGCATGCGTTGATGCTGACCAACGATATGCTTATCGGCCATGTATCGACAAGCATCGTTCGTGATTTGCGGATGCGAGTCTTTGACTCGGCCTTGGCGATGGACCGCAAAACCTACCAAGCCTACGGAACGAGCGGACTGCTGGCTGCAATCACGGCGGCAGCCGACGGGCTGACTGCCGGCCTAATCCATCTGTTTGGAGCAGCCATTCGAGAACCGCTTCGGATCGCATCCTGCCTGATTTTGGCCAGCATGATCAATTGGCGATTGCTGCTGCTCTCCTTGGTTTTAGCCCCCCTGCTGGTCGGTATCGTCGTATTTTTCAATCGAAAAATCCGGCGGGCAGCTTCGGGGATCCTGGCGCGTAACGCGGGTTTCCACGAAGTCCTTCTAGAAGCCTTGAGCAATGTCTTTACCGTCCAAGCTTTCACGATGGAGCCGCATGAGCGAGAGCGATTTCGCCAATGCACCAAGGACATGAAACGAGTGCAACTGAAAATGGTTTTTTGGACCGGGGTTGGTAAACCATTTACCGAGTTGATCGGAGTTGCCATGGTCGCGATCACCGTCTGCGCAGGTGCTTATCTGGTCGTCAATAAACAAACTCACTTGTTCTTCCTGAAGGTTTGCGACACGCCGATGTCGGTGACCGATCTGCTGATTTTCTTTGGTCTTTTGATCGGAGCGAGCGACCCGCTCCGCAAGCTATCGGGCGTTTCGGTGATGATCTACCAAGGCATGGTCTCCTCGGAGCTTCTCTACGGGATCCTCAATGCGAAACCGGTTTTGCCTGAACCGGCTGAGCCAAAGACTTTGCTAGGTCGGCACCATCAACTGAGTTTGAAGAATGTCAACTTTCAGTACCATCCAAACCAGCCCGTTCTCTCGAATGTATCGCTGGAAATACCCTTTGGTAAGACCATCGCGCTGCTTGGATCCAACGGCAGTGGCAAATCTACGCTGATCCAGCTTTTATGCCGCTACTACGATCCTGTTTCAGGATCGATCCAACTCGACGACATCGATCTTCGTGAATTAGCCCTTGCCGATATCCGCAACCGCATCACCTTGGTCAGCCAAAGCACCGAGCTGTTC
>JBJTAQ010000532.1:0-1360 GCA_046090945.1 Pirellula sp. | reverse complement strand
TACCCGCCGAAGAGCAATTAGCGCTCGGCAAAAAACTCCGAGCCGAGAATAACATTAACCCTCAAACGAACTGTGCGGTTTGTCACCGATGAGCCAACCTGGTATCGATAGCAGAACTCGGTATTTCCGAAGCTTGGATGAGCTTCACAAGACACCCGAGTTTCAACATTTCTTGGATCGGGAATTTCCGCAAGCGGCCTCGGAATTTCCTGAAGGTGTTTCACGCCGTCGCTGGTTGCAACTGATGGGTGCCTCGCTCGCCCTGGGCGGACTTGCAGGTTGCCGATACAACCGCGAGGAGGTCGCGGCGTTTGTGATGCGTCCAGAGGGCCGGATCCCCGGAATTCCCGAGCATTTTGCCACCAATTTTGAGTGGGCAGGTCGGGTTGTTCACGCCCTGGTGGCCAACGTCGATGGTCGTCCGATCAAGGTTGATGGCAACGCGGAACATCCCGTTTACGCAAAGTATCAACCTAAGGAAGCAGCAACCAACAAGAAGCTCTCCTCGGCCGGGACAGATGTCTTCACTCAGGGAGCGATTCTGTCCCTGTACGATCAAGATCGCATCGGTGTTGTGTTGAACCGGGCCAAGGCTACAGCAAGGCCAACGATTGCCAACAGCGATAACGATGATGATCGCAAGCAGACTTGGGATGCCTTCACGACCTATGCGGCTCGCAACGCCGAGCTGATTGGCACTGGGAAAGGTCTTGCGATTCTCATAGAGCCAACGCGGAGCCCGAGTTTCTGGACGGTGCTCAAAGAGGTCCTCAAAAAGTACCCCGAAGCAACCGTGGTTAAATACGAATCGGTGTATTCCGGAAACGTGAAAAAGGCACTGGATGCGGTCGGAGCCCAAGATTGTTCGATGGTCTATGATCTAGACCAAGCCAAAGTAATCGTCGCACTCGATTCGGACCTGCTGGGCAGCGATCCGAATGCCGTGCAGTACTCGAGGCAGTACGCAAACCATCGAGACCCAGCGGGCGAATGGATGAATCGCCTGTATTGCGTGGAGTCCCAGTATTCGGTGACGGGTACCGCAGCGGACTTCAGGCTTGCGATGCAAGCCTCGCAAATAGACGCACTCCTCTCACGACTCGAGAAGGCGATCGATGCCGGGACGATTATCGAAGATAAAGAGGAATCGACGACTTACGAAAAACTTGACTCTGATGACAAAGTGAATCGGATGATCGAGTGCATCGCTAGCGACTTGTTGGCCAACAAGGGATCCTCGGTTTTGGCTGTGGGATCCCATCATTCGCTGGCGGCTCAAGTCGCAGCACTGAGAATCAATAGCAAGCTTGGCAACGTTAACAAGACGGTCAAAATCTACCAAAATCCCCCGGATCTAAAC
>JBJTAQ010000531.1:0-4091 GCA_046090945.1 Pirellula sp. | reverse complement strand
GAAGCCATCGCTTTGGGGACTTCGGCTTCGGCCAGAACCAAGTTGGCTCGGTTGCGAGCAACCTCGGCCTTCATGACCTGCTCTTGAGCGATCGCCTCGGCTCGCCGCTGCTCGGCCTGGGCTCTTGCCATTCGAACGTCCGCCTCGGCTTGGTCGGCCCTGAGTCGTGCACCGATGTTCTGGCCGACTTCGATGTGTGCGATATCGATCGAAACGATGGTAAATGCAGTTTGGTTATCCAGTCCTCGTTTGAGAACCGTGCGGGCGATCAAGTTTGGGTTTTCGAGAACCGCAAGGTGGGTCTCGCTCGAACCGATGGAACTGATGATGCTTTCGCCCACCCGCGCGATGACGGTCTCTTCGGTCGCTCCGCCGATTAGCTGTTCGAGATTGGTTCGAACCGTTACCCGCGCTTTGACCTTCAACTCGATCCCATTTTTAGCGATTGCCGAAAGGAAACCGGTCGGGCTGTAGCGAGGATCAGGGCAATCGATCACCCGAGGGTGGACCGAGGTACGGACCGCATCGAGCACATCGCGACCTGCAAGATCGATCGCAGCGGCGCGGTCAAAGTCTAAATCGATTCCGGCCCGGTGGGCTGCGATGATCGCATTGAGGACATTCATCACGTTCCCTTCAGCCAGATAATGGGCTTCAAGCCGCTGGGTGCTGATCCCGGCTCGTCGATCGATATCCAAGCCGGCTTGGGCGGCCATGATCTTCGCATTGACAATCACCGACGAACGGACTTGGCGAAAGTACATCCCAATCAAACTGGGCATCGATACATCCGCACCGCTCATCATGGCTTGAACCCAAAGGCTGCCGAAATTCCACAGCAGTGCCAGACACACCAGTGCCGCCACGACGGCAAAGAGGATCAGCAGGATCATGATCGCACTCTGTGGACTGACTTGTCCGTTCCGTTGCGCAAGAAGCAAGATGGATTCGAGGAGCATGGTTTCAAAACTCGGAATGCGGGGAGGATCCAATCAACAACATCTCTATCATGGTCGAAACTGCCACGATTGTAACGAATATTCCGCCAAAAAAGTAAGGTTTGACGGCTGGTTGGTAGTTGTGCTCGCACGGTCGAGCACAAAAAAGTAGGCAACCGGTGTTTAACGAATAAAACACCCAAATAGCCGTAAAAGTTGACGTTCACGGCAAAAAATCTTCGTTGCGCAAGTCTGACGTCTGCGAACCATCGACGCTCCTGGAGCGTACCACCGGAGGCCGAAGGTGCCGAATTCCGAGCCCCTCCTATTCTTATCTAATCCTTTGATCCACCATGGTTTCCAGCGTAACCTCTGATTTATTGCCAAGCATCCTGCCGGGAACATTGGGGGTGACGGACTTCTGGATGGCCCGTTGGCTGACCCCGATTTGGTTCCTGGGGATCGGTGTGATCATCGGATTGGCGGTGCTTGCCGCATTCCTGGGGGCTTGTTACCTCCTGTCTCGTCTCCCCTTCATGGATGGTCTCCGGCGTAGCGGGGTAGCCCATGCGGTGGCAGCTGTTGGAACTGTGATTTTCACATCTGCAGCACATTGGTTTTTTAAGCCCGCTTTCGAGGGTCGATTGTCGAACTCTGGATACGTCAGGGATGAGCACTGGCTTTTTACACTCGCGTTCGGCCTGCTTTTTGGAATCCTCTGTTGGTCGTTGTTGTTTTGCTCGAGTCGGCGATTCATGCTAGAACTCAAAGCTTTGATTTCCGATGGAGTCGGGTTCTACATGCTCTGCGTTCTGGGGTTTCTGTCGGTCGTCGGTCTATCCTCGACGTTCCTCGTCGAATCTCCACGAGAGGCGTTCGCAAGCCTGCCGTTTTACTTCAACCAGTTCACCTCCTTGAATCCTGGAGCCCAGGAGAAAACGTTCACGATTCCTGGTGTTCAGAACCCAGAAGACGCAAAATTTGTCTCGATCCCACTGCGATACGATCCGAAGACCTTGCTGGGAATCCAACTCAAGTCGAATAAAAACCTACTGATCGGTGATGGGCCCACGATCGCTGATTTTCGTGGGCCGGGTTTCCAAGTCGAAAACGGAGTCGATTTCTCTTGGAACCGTACGATGGGTGCTGAAAAGTGCCCACTGCCACTTGGACAAGGTGCAGAGGTGTGGGTGCAAAACCAAGAGATCGGCGATGCGAGCCTGACGGTCTCGCTTGCTTCGGGACCCGCTGTGCCTCAAGCCCAAACGTTTCTGCTGGCTGCCTTCTTCGTTCTGCTTTTCGGCTTGCTTTTCTGTCTGATGCAAGCTGTTGCTCCAAAGGCATCTGCGATTGCATTGGCAACCGCCAAGAGCGAGTTGTCTCAGCCACTCCCGATCTTCCTGATGTGCTTGGTGAGTCTAGCGATTTTGCTATTCGTCTTTTTGCCATTCATCACGTTCGGAGAGGACATCAAATTCCTCAAAGAGAATGGAATCACCCTCATTCTAATCGCTTGCACCTTCCAAGCTGTTTGGTCGGCAAGCACGTCGGTTCACGAGGAGATCGAAGGACGCACGGCACTGACGCTCCTGAGCAAACCGATCCACCGCCGGTCGTTTATCATCGGTAAAATGCTGGGAATCTTCTGGATCGTGCTGTTTATGTTCCTGGTACTCGGTTCGATCGAACTGCTTGCAGTCGCTTACAAACCGATCTACGACGCACGCGAATCATCGTTGGACCAACCCGACTGGCGTCAATGTCACTTCGATATGATGCAGACGGTTCCAGGTTTGGCGATGGCGTTCTTCCAATCGGTCGTGCTTGGGGCGATCTCGGTGGCACTCGGAACACGACTCTCGTTCGTTGCGAATTTTGCAATATGCTTTGCGATCTACATGCTAGGGCACCTGACTCCGACCATCGTCTCGAGCGCCGAAGGTGGACTGCCTCTGGTCGAGTTCTTCTCGCAATTGATCTCAGCGGCAGTGCCCAACCTGAGTCTATTCTCGATGGAGGCGGCTATCGACTCGGACATCAGTGTACCTTGGAGTGTTCTGGCTAGCGTATTGCTCTACACGGTGATGTACTTCCTGATGGCAACGCTCTTGGGATTGCTTTTGTTCGAAGATCGCGACTTAGCCTAATGAAGCAAATCGTTGTCTGCTATCCGGTCGAGCAGCGACACTTACAAGCGATCGAGCGAGCGGCCCCTGATTATCGATTGCTGGTCGCCGATCAGGAATCGATTCCAAGAATGATCCACGAGGCGGACCTGTTTGTGGGTCATGCCAAGGTTCCGGTGGACTGGGATCGCGTGGCCGCGGCCGGACGTCTGAAGTTCATCCAGTCGTCCGCCGCTGGATTGGATCACTGCTTGGCACGCTCGATCATCGAATCGCCGGTGATCGTATGCAGCGCTTCGGGTTTGTTTGCGGACCAAGTTGCCGAGCAGACCTTGGCTTTACTCTTAGGGCTACTGCGCGGGATTCCGATCTTTTATCGCCAGCAGCAAAGCAAGGAGTTCATTCGCAGACCGACCGCCGATCTGCATCGCAAACGGGTCGGTATAGTCGGCTTGGGCGGAAACGGCCGCCGACTTGCTCAAGTGCTCGCACCCTTTCGGGTGAAGATTCGTGCGACCGATTATTTTCCTGAGCACAAGCCGGTGGAAGTTGAAGAGTTGTTGCCGCATACAAGGCTGCTGGAACTGGCAGCTTGGTCGGAGATTATGATTCTGACTCTTCCGCTCAACGCTTCGACCAGGGGGATTATCAACCGACAAGTCTTCGAGGCGATGCCCAAGGGGGCTTGGTTGGTCAATGTCGCTCGCGGGCAGTGCGTCAATGAAGCGGATTTGATCGAGTCGTTGGAGCAACGTCACTTGGCGGGCGCTGGACTCGATGTCACGGCCGTTGAGCCGCTGCCAGCAGAAAGCCCACTTTATAGTCATCCGAATGTGCTCATTACGCCGCATGTGGGCGCTCAATCGGGCCCTCGATACGACGATTCTACGCGGCTGATCTGCGTGAATCTCGAGCGCTATCTCGCAGGCAAACCTCTTTACAATATCGTTGATAAAAAATTGGGATTCCCGCACCCTAGCGTGCTGTACACGGATCATCGATCGGACTGATCGGACTGATCGGTCGG
>JBJTAQ010000530.1:0-7447 GCA_046090945.1 Pirellula sp. | reverse complement strand
AAGCCGGGAGGGTTGCAAGCAAGACCGGGGTAGCCGCGCAGTGGATGGCACAGGCAACCGAGGTGAAAATTCCTAATCGATCCTTCCAATTCTGCATCAATCTTGGTCCAATTCGTTCTCGGGGTCGCTCTTGTAGTTCTTATGCATCGATCGTGCAATTCATTTATCGTTGGAATATAGTACACAATACAGTTCTATTTGCAATCGGATTGCGGAAACACAGTTCAAAAAAGTGATGATGTCGTCAGATTCGGATTTTCAGGAACCTTTGGAGCGGGATCGACTGGCGAAAAACCTGGAAATCGTGCGTCAGCAGATGGCTCAAGCCTGCCAGAAAGCGGGCAGAAAACTTGCCGAGGTGACCTTGGTAGCCGTGACCAAGACGGTTGGCCCGGAGACTTGCAATGACTTGCTGAGCCTCGGCTGCCTGGATCTTGCGGAGAATCGCCCGCAGGTGCTTTGGGATAAAACGACCGCCGTCGATTCGGCTGTCCGATGGCACTTTATCGGTCACCTTCAGCGAAACAAATCGGCTCGTACGGTGCCGTTGCTCTGGATGATGCACGCTTTGGACTCGCTCAGGCTTGCCGAACAGCTTGTCAAAGACACTCTGCCGCCGAAACGACTCAAGGTACTGCTCGAATTGAACGTCACTGAGGACCAAACCAAGACGGGATTAAGTCCCGATCAAGCCCAGGAGTTGCTCTCGAAGTACGTCTCGACCCCGCTGTGGCAGGAGCGATTGGATCTATGCGGGTTGATGGGGATGAGTTCACTACAAGGCGATGCGGCCCAGACGCACCGCGAGTTTGAAACGCTTCGATTGATTAGGGATCGTTGGCAAGCAAATTTTGGGGTTCCATTGCCTGAATTGTCGATGGGGATGAGCGATGACTTTCAGATCGCCATTGAGCAGGGTTCGACGATGGTGAGGATAGGCTCTCTGTTGTACCGATAGCGTTTTGCGTTGCTAGTTCGAGCGAGCGTGTTGACGAAAAGCGGCGGGTAGAAAATCGATCAGGTCGGTACCGAGCGTGCTTGGGGTTCCCAGCTGAGCGTGAGCGATGTCGGCGGCCAGTCCGTGCAAGTAGACGGCCAGGACTGCCGCATCGAATGGCTCGAGAGCTTGGCATGCCATCGCGACGATCATACCGACAAGGACATCGCCGCTACCGCCGACCGCCAGGCTTGGGTTTCCAGTCGTGTTTCGGTATTGTCTGATTCCGTCGGTGACCAAGGTTTGGTGGGACTTCAGGACAACAATCACGCCGGAATGACGAGCAAGATCGATTGCGGCTTGCGATTGCCTATCTGGGTCGGTAGCAGGGACGCTCGAGAGCCGGGCCCACTCGCCTGGGTGGGGTGTCAGGATCCGGGGGGATTGGTTGCTGTTTTGCCAGTGCTTGGAATCGGCAAGGGCATTTAGAGCATCGGCATCGAAGACGGCCGTACCGGGCCATTTTTGGAATAATTCGACGATCATTCGGTCTTGGCTTGCTTCACGCCCCAGGCCGGGGCCTATGCCGATAACTGTGTTTTGCGAATATTTATCGATAAGCAATTTTGCCGAAGATTCAGCCAGGAAACCTTGGTGGGACTCATCAAGCGGCATGGTCATCGCGCAGGGGGTAGTGGTTTGCAGGATGAGTCGGGTGTGAGAACGCGCCGCGACGGTCGTGAGTCCTGCCCCGGAGCGGAGGGCGGCCAGTGCCGCCAGAGTAATAGCACCGGCCATTCCTGGTCCGCCGCCGACGAGCAGAGCGTGGCCAAAGTCCCCTTTGTGAGCTTGGATTGGACGAGGTTTCAACTGGGGCAGGGGATAGGTTTCGGGGGTTGTCATTGTGGCGATTTGGGTTGGCGACGGCGAGTGATCGTATCCTGGGACCCCATTTTACTCACCCGATCATTGAAGCGCCGGGATTCAATGAATTATTCCTCGATTCCTCGCAACGGCCATGCGTGGGGATTCGTTGCGATGCTTGAGAGTTCTTTCTAGGGGATGCCCGAGGCGGTGCGCGACATAATCTCGGGAGAATTCCGCCTAGGAGATGAGCATTTCGCGTTCTTGATCGTTCCAGAGTGCTTTCGGTAACCTTACAATTAAATCCTTGAACCCTGTCCGTGTTCTGGCTTTTCTAAGAGAAACCTCACCCTGCTGTGTCCGACTCGTCCACCAAAAGCAAAATTGTTCTGGTCGCTCTGACTTGGCTGGTCCTGCTAGCCATCGGGGCAGGTATCTGGCGATGGATCATCGTTCCGAAAAAGAATCAGCAACAGGAGCAAGCGACCAAGCAGCAGGCCGATCAAACGATGGCTGCGACCTCAGGCACCAGTCGCTACCGCTACGAATTGAACTTGGGCCTGGACAATTTCTCCGGGTATGCGGTCCTGCGTTCTGAGGAATTTCGAAAGCAATTGTCTGATCGAGGTATACGGATCAAGACAATCGACGACGGTGCAAATTATGCCAAGCGGGCCGCGGACCTCGAAAGCGGCGTTGTGCAACTGGCAGCCTTCCCAGCCGATGCTCTCCTGAAACAATTTTCAGGCAAAGAATATCCGGCAGGGACCATCGTCGGTATCATCGACGAGACGCGTGGGGCCGATGCCATGCTGGCCTACCAAGGAAAATTTCCGGACGTGGACAAGCTCAATCGCTCCGAGGTTCGCTTTGTTCTGGTCGGCGACTCGCCAAGTGAGACACTCGCCCGCGTCGTGATGCAAGACTTTGGTTTGGATCAACTCGGTTCGGCCAGCATTCAGAGCGTCGCTTCCCCTGAAGCCGTCTTGGCCAAATACAAGGCCGCCACGCCTCAGACCGACGAAGTCTATGTGACTTGGGAACCCTATGTCTCGCAGATGCTGGCCAACGATCAGCTTCATGTGCTCGTCGACTCCTCGCGATTCACCGGATACATCGTCGACACACTGGTCGTCAGTCGCGACTTCTTGCTCAAGAATGGACCGGCGGTCGAAGCGGTGCTCGAGGCCTACTTCACTGCACTGTATGCTTACCGCGAAGAAGAGGCGATGGTCAAACTTCTGCTGCAGGATGCGAAAGAAACCAAACAAGAGCTCAGCGAGACTCAGGCTAAGCGGCTTGTGCAAGGCATCCAGTGGAAGAACACCCAAGAGAACTTGGCCCACTTTGGCAAACGCTCTGGAGCGTTGGTTCACATCGAAGACATCCTCGGCCGCATCTCCGGCGTGCTGGTAAAAGCTGGGGCGATCGACACCCCAACTAGCACAACGCAGTTTACCAAGTACTTTTACGATCGTCCGATGGAGAGTTTGCTCAACAGGAATTTTCACCCAGGACTGGCCAATGAAACGATCCGCGAGGAGGCCAAGTTACGGGCGTTAAGCGACGCACAGTGGGGCAAACTCACGACCGTCGGAACCTTGAGCGTCCCTGAATTAGTCTTCGTGCGTGGTAGCCCGAACCTGACCGAGGCCAGCAAGCGGACGCTCGATGATTTAGGTCAGAAACTGCAAGCTTGGCCGCAGTACTATCTGATCATTCGAGGCAACGCATCACAGGCAGGGGACATGCAAGCCAACATCAAACTAGCCTCGCAGCGAGGGGATGCGGCGATGAAATACCTGCTGGGGCTCGGTATTCCCTCGGAGAGAATGCGGGTTGTCACCGAGGGGATCACCGGTCAGACTCGGGTAAACTTTGTCGTTGGCCAAGTCCCCTACTGAGAAGTCCCTTGTTTTCTTCAACGGCACCATGAGTTACGCGGAATCGGGCCTGACGAACGTCGCGATAAAAGGAAACTGTGGAAGAGCTTAGAAAAAGAATTCTTCGTGAGATTTTCGTCGCACCGTCGGTGGTATTACCCATCGTTGGCGGAGCGAGTGCTTGGCTACTTTCCTGGGCCGGGGCAGGTGGCTCGAGCGATGTGCTCAATCTGGTCGGACTAGCTGGGGTGCTCGGGGGGATTGGCTGGTTTGCGACTCGGTTCATCTTCCAGCTCGACAGCATCTCGGAAAAAGCGATGCGGGATCTTGCGGCCGAAGCGCTGCAAAGTGAAGAAAATCACCTGAACGAACTTCAGAAACGGCTGGCAACGGACCAGGACCCTCGGACCGAGCAGTACTTGATTTTGCTCAGGGAGAACCGGGCGGAACTAGAAAAAATTGCCCAAACCCCCGGAATTCAACTCCGCAGCCTAGAGATCGTCAAGCAAGCCCGGCAATTGTTTTGGGCGGCCACCGAGCAACTCGATCAATCCTTGAAAATGTTTCAACTTGCTCAGAAATTATCGGGGGCCGAAAAACAGGGGGTTTTAGTCCAACGAGAGCGATGTTTAGCCGAGGCCCGGGAGAGTGCCGAACACTTGCGAAACGCGGTTACGGCGTTCCGTCAATTCGCTGACAAAAACCTCGAACGCGACATGGATACGCTCCAACTCGAATTGGCCGAATCGATCGAAGCGGCCAAGCGGTCCGAGGAGCGGATGCGCGATTTGCAAAACCGCCCAGACTATGAAAGATATTTGAACCCCGAAGGCTAGAACTGCTCAAGCGGATTCAGCCAAAGTCGTTACACTGTTGGTCAGAGCCCGGATACCCAAACTCATCCTTTTTAAGAACCAGGAGCAAACTCGAAATGTTTAAAGCCCTCGGCCGACTTTTTCGCGCTGTGAAGTATTTGTTCACCGGAAAGGTGGACGAAGCCGCCGATGCGTTGAGCACCAACCCCACGGTGGTCTCTGCCAATTACGATCGAATCGTCGAAGAGAAACGCAAGCGACTCAACCAGTACGTCGATGCCGTAGGTGCGATGATCGCTCAGGAAGAGAACAAGAAGTCCAAGCTGACGCAGCTAACCGAAGAAGTCCAGAAGCTCGAGAAGCTCAAGGCTGGCGCGGCGGCTCGTGCCAAGCAGCTAGTTGACAAGTACAACGGCGACGTCACGGCCGTCAAAAACGATCCGGAGTACGCCAAATGCCAAGCAGCCTTTAAAGATTTTTCCAGCACACTCGCTGAAAAACAGCAACGGGCCAGCGAACTCGAAGAAGACATGAAGCAATTAGGGGTGAATGTCACCAACCACAAGACTCAGATACAAAATTTGATGCGAGAGCTCGAGAAGCTCAAAGAAGAAAAGCACGACGCTGTTGCCGATATTCTGTCTGCCAAAGAAGAAAAGCAGATCGCCGATATGGTCAATGGCATTTCGAATGACAAGACGGCTGCCGATCTTCAGCGTCTACGCGAGATGCGTCAAAAGGCATCTGCAAGCGCGAGGGTCTCTCGCGAAATGGCAGGACTGGATGCCAAACGAGCCGAATCGGAGTTCATGGAGTACGCCCAGCAAGCGGCTTCCGACGACGAGTTCGATGCGTTGATCGGGCTCGCAAAGGATCAGAAGGCCGGCGAAGCCCCGGCTCGCGACACCAAGATTCCGGAAGCTTAAGCGGATAGTTCTATCGCAACTGTTCGAAATCAACCTTGACGCCTTTTTACACCCCAGGAGCTATGCTATGAAAATTTCTACCCTATCCCGATATCGATCCGTGCTCATCGCGTCGCTGTGCGCGGTCGTTTGCACTGCGGCGATTCCAGGTTGCGGAGGTTCCAAGCCAAGCTCCTCTGGCTCTTCAGGTTCGGCGGCATCGGGAGCAGCGCAAGGAGGCTCTGGGGGGAGTTCGGCCGTCAAGCCAGCGACCTTCTCGCTGGCTTGGAGCGAATACCCTTCGTGGAGTATTTTTGGAGTTGCCGATGAGGTTGGGTTGATCAATGGCAAGAAAGGCGAAATGGGATCGATCGAGAAGAAGTACAACGTCGACATCGAGTTGATCCTGGCGACCTACGACAATTGCATCACCCTTTATGGCAACTCGCAGGCCGACGCGGTTTGCATCACCAACATCGATATTCTTGGGGCTTCCGGCTCGCGGACCTCGGTCGGGATTTTACCGACCTCGACCAGCGCCGGCGCTGATGCTTGCATCGTCGCCGGGATCAAGTCGATCGATGAACTTGCTGGCAAGCCTACGCGGGGACTTGAGAAAAGCGTCTCCCAGTACTGCTTTGAACGCTGCCTAGAAAAGCTCGGAAAAAACCCGGCTGATTTCCCCTTCTCGCAGATGGATCCCGAGCAAGCCGCCCAGGCTTTTCAGGGCAAAAATGACGGCATCAATTCGATCATGGTCTGGAATCCGTTCGTGATGCAATCGCTCCGCAGCCGATCGGGCTCGGAGGTTCTATTCAGTTCGGAAGCGATCCCAGAAGAGATCATCGACATGGTCGTCGTGGGTAAGGATTCACTTGCGAAGCCCTCCGGAGAGGCGTTTGCCAAAGCGGTGATTGAGACTTTCTACGTGATGAATCAGCGTATGGTCGATCCGAAAACCGCAGACGAGACGCTCGTCGGAATCGGTGCTCGATTTGCCAAACTGGAGCTCGATGACATGAAGACGATCGTCAAGCAGACGAAGTTTTTCGGCGAGCCGTCGGAGGCAGTACGATTGTTTGCCGACGAGCGATTCCAAAAGGAGACGATGCCGCTGGTGAGCAAATTCTGCGTCAAGTATGGGCTGACTCCGACTCCTGTCGAGCTATCCTTTGGCGATGGGAAAGGGATGATGGACTTTAGCACCAAGTACGTCTCTGGGTACCTTGAGAGCCAAAAGAAGTAGCCAGTTGGGATTCGGCTCATGATTCGACGCGCAATTCCGAAGTGGCTGTTTTTCACGTTGGCGATCGCTGGCATTGCGGTCCTGCTGACTAGTTACGAGTTTCTCTCGCAGCGTCAGACACGGATCAATCCCAAACAGACAACTATTCCGTCGTTTGAGAAACTCAAGGACGGAATCAAGCGAATGTTTGCCAAACAGGGAACCGAGGAGAATCCTAAGCCGGCGATGTTTTGGACTGACATGCGAGCAACCCTGTGGCGATTGTTCATCGGCTTAGGGGTCGGCGTTTTAGCCTCCGTGGTTGTTGGAGTCATGATGGGTGCCTATCGATGGATCGAAGCTCCCTTGGGTCCGATCGTGATGTTCTTGTCGAAGATTCCCCCTACGGGAATGATGCCGATCTATTTTGCGATCGCTGGCACAGACCAGAAAATGTTCACGTCGATGGTCGCCTTGGGGATCTTCTTTGCGATGACCCAGGCGATCTACCAAGCGGTCCGGGACAATGTCTCGGACGAGGCAATCAACAAGGCGTACACGCTCGGAGCTTCGGAATCCGAGGTGATTTACGAGGTGATATGGAAGCAGATCCTACCGAATGTAATCGATTGCATCCGGGCTCAGATCGGTCCTGCCATGATCTTCTTGATTGCTGCAGAAATGGTGGTAAGCGACGCAGGATTGGGATACCAAATCCGAATGCAGTCCCGCGTTCTGAATATGAATATTGTCTTCGTGTATCTGCTGGTCTTGGGTGTTATCGGAGTCGTTGCGGAATACTCATTGCTGTGGCTTCG
>JBJTAQ010000529.1:0-2265 GCA_046090945.1 Pirellula sp. | reverse complement strand
TTCATGGGACTTAATCGATAGAAATAAATTTGACCCGAAACACCCTTCTTCGAATCGGCCTATTCCCGTCATCACTTGACGAAAAGTTCAACCCAATCGTTAAAATCGCTCCGATCCCCCCGTTTTCACATCCGTTTGCGGCATTGCTAGCAATCGGAATTGCCTGCATTGGAGGCTTTCACCTTGACTCCAAATACCCTAATGGACTACTTAATTCCCCGTCCAGGTAGCGAAACGCAATACCTGCGTAACATGAATCACCAAAGTTCCAGCTTCGCTGAACCTTAATTTGCATGATGGGTTTTGTAGTTCCAAGTCGAAACGATGCGTCGGTGACCTACCGGTTGCTTGGGATGATCTTCACCCTTTTGCTGCTAAGTCACGTCGGCTGCAGGCAGAGAGCGGTCACGGAACTTTATGTCGAGCAGATGGCGCAACGGAATCGAGCGCTCGAAGACCTTGTCTACGACTTTGACGCAGAGAACCGTGCCATGGAGTTCGAGATCGAGGATCTGCGGCGAACAAACGCTAGGCTCCAGGGCCGTCTTCAGGAACTGCAACGGCAATCGGCGCGTGTCGAGCGGCTCGATAGCTCACCCTCTAATCTCCCTTCAAATGCACCCCCTAGCTCATCACCTTCGGATCGAAAAACCCCAACGCCGCTGAAAATCCCACCGACGAAAAGCAAAGAGCAAGAGTCCTTGAAGCTCGAGCCACCCGAAATCATCATTCCCAAGAAGTCCGGTGACCTGGTTCCACCGCTGAGTTCCGAGCCAATCCTGCCAGCTCCCGAACCTTTAATTAAGGGATCCCTTCCTGAGGAGCTACTCCCTAAGGAACCGCTTCTACCACCGGCAAACCCACCTGCAGCACCCAAGGAGTCTCTACTGAAACCTGCACCGAGCGGCTTGCCCTCAAGCGGCAGCGATGGAGCTCTTGAGAATCGCAAGATTCAGCTCCCCGCAACCGGAGTGATTCAAACCTCAGCGACGAAGTCCAAGCCTATCGACCCTCGTGTCCGACAGATCGATTGGCACCCTACGATGTGCCGTTCACAGAACACCGATGGAAAACCTGGCGATGATGGACTCTATCTGGTTCTCATTCCCCGAAATTTCGCTGGTGATTTCGTACCGACTACAGGTTCGCTGACACTGGTCGTCGAGGAGACACTCGCCGACGGCTCGGTCGTTCGAATCGGGCGTTACGAGTACAAATCCGAGGAGCTCAAAGAGCATCTCGAACCTGTCGGCTCTGCTCCGGGATTGCATCTGTCCATCCCCTGGTCTGAAGCAACTCCTAGCACGGCAAGCGTCGAAGTCTTTGCGAAATACACCCTTGATGACGGTACCACCATGGTCAATCGCCGCACAATCCCCCTGCGCAGGTCGGCGACCTCTGGCGCTTCGAATTGGATGCCAAGATAGCCAAGATTGTAAGATGGTTATCGGGGGGGATCGCGGAATTGCTGATGGCAGGAACTACAGTTGGAACGGATGGTTGTCCAATTGACCTCGATGGCGGTGCGATGGATCGCCTTGAGACTACTGAGCACTGGGGATTCGCCAGTGGCATTGAGCATGCTTTCGATGAACCATGCGGCTCGCTCGGAATCGTCGAGCATCTTCGCGAAATCCGCTGAGTACTTGCCGACGTCCTCGAGGCGTTTGAGTTCCTCGAAATGCTCTCGGAGCAAGACTGCCTCGTGAGCGACATCGATTTGCTTGAAGTCCGCTTTTGCTTTCCATCCACCCTGGGCCACTTTATTCAATTTTGCGAACGTTTCATCCAAGGCTACCATGGCATCGACCAGTGGCGGCATGAGGCGAGCGGACGGAAATTCGATTTGGAGCTCAGCCAGTACGGATGGATCGATTCGTTTTGCATGACGAACTGACTGAAATAACCCCTTGTAGGAAGGGTTCGTGCCTGCAATCTCCAGAAGTTTCAGCCCCTCCTCAGGCGTCAAGCTTCCTTGGGCGACGCATAAAGCAGCCACTGCCGCCGGGCTTCGATGCTTACCATGATGGCAGTGGACGTAGATCGGGCCAGGTAGCTCGCTCACGGCTTTGACAAGCGTTTTGATAGTCGCCTCGGGTACCCCATCGTAACCATGTGGAATGTGCACGTAACGCATCTGGTAGCGCTCGGCCATCGCAACATCCGGCTTGGCACCGTCGACGCTGATGATGGTTTGAATCCCCATTCGATTAAGCTCTTCGAAGGCTCCTATCCGGCGGGCTGCCTGAGTCACAAGAAGCCTTC
>JBJTAQ010000528.1:0-11787 GCA_046090945.1 Pirellula sp. | reverse complement strand
CCAGCATCGATTTTTGGGTGATGCTTGCAGCGACGATTGCCAATGGATCAGCAGTGCTTCTCAAAGACAATCGCAAAGCTCTGCAACTAGCCTTCGCGACCTGCACGTTGGGTTTTGCGTTGATGCTTGCAAGCCTCGTTTGTCATCGCGCGTGGTTTGAACTCTCGCCTAAAATGCTCATGGTGCTCATCGGTGCCGGTCTGTATTTACCCTATGTCGCCGTGCATACCACCATCTTCGAACGCATTATCGCTTGCACGCGAGACCGAGCCAACGTCGGTTTCATGATGTACGTGGCCGACTCAGTCGGATACCTCGGATACGCCGTGTTGATCTTGGCCAAGAATTTCTTCGTCGGTCAATTCACCGAACAGAGGTTCGCTGAAGTATTCCTGTGGATCTGCGCAGTAGGTGCCTTGGCTAGCCTGGCCATGGTCGCTGTCGCCGCCTTTCGATTTCGATCGGTCTGATCGATGATCGGTCTGATCGGTCGGATTGATGATCGGTCGGATCGGACAGATCGGACTGATCTATTTAGTGTTTTCTAGAAAGGCGATCAGGTCGGAGAGTTCTTCGATGCTCAGTTGGCTTTCGAGCCCTGCGGGCATGATCGAAATGCCGCTTGGCTCTCGGAGTTCGATCTGATCGACTGCGATCGCCAGGCGTTTGTCGGCGGCCGTCTGCAGAAGAATCTCTTTTGGGGTCTCGGAGACCACGAGCCCTTGAACAACCTCGCCGTCTTGGAGAAGAATTTTCGTGCTGCGATATGCTTGTTCGAGCCGTGCACTCGGGAACAAGATCGCTTCGAGCAGATCGCGTCTGGAACGCGATTGACCGATCTTGCTCAAAACCGGCCCAATGTTTCCTCCGACGTAACCGACTTGATGGCAGGCGCTGCAAGCCGCCTTGGTAGATCGGAAAACGTGATACCCCTGTTTGGGATCCCCCTGCTTGAGTTTCTCTAGCCACTGCTGGACCTTGTCCTGGACATCTTGGTCGGGCCGGGTGCAATGATCGAGTACTTCTTTCCACCTCTTCTGAACCTCGGCCGGCCGATCCTTGAGCTTGGCCATGACCGCATCGACCGACAACGTTTTAGCTGCAGGAAGATCAGGCAAGCGTTCGAGCAACTCGATGTCCTGTGCTGGCGTACCACTTCGGAGGTAAGCTTCGATGGCCACGGGCAGTTCCAGTGGACCGGCGTTTGCAATCCGACTCAGGATCGATCGCTTCGACGACTCGGAACCCATTTGAACATTCGCGAAAGCTTGCCACGCAGCCTGCCGTCGGGTTTGGCTATCGTTTGCATTTGGATCCGTTTGAGCCAAAGCTCGTTGGATAAGGAGTTCTTGGATCCTTTCGTCGACGGCCGAGCCTTTTGGAAGCGCGGCGGCCCAGGCCACTAGCAGCCGCTGCTTGTCTTCTACCGGCTGATCGCTAGACTCGATTTTTCGCTGAATCGATACGATGGCTTTTTGGACCGTTTGGGTGTCCCCTTTCCAAACCCGATTCCGCAGAGCGTTTTGCCATGCGATCGTTTCCTGCGAATCCTCAGAGTTGGAGCGTTCGAGCAAGTTTGCGATGGGTGCAATCCACTGACTCGGGACAGGTTTCGAGGCTAGTCTTGAAAGGATGCTCGTGGCTGACGCATGGTTCGAGAGGAGTTCGTCGGCGACCCATTGGGCGACAGTCGGGTTCTCCGACCATCGCGCCAGGAGTTCAAGCAGCGAGTCGCTTGGCGGTTGTTTCGATTTGTGCATGCGATCGGACACAGCACCGAGAATGCTCGAACTCCACTGAGGATGGGCTTCGAGGACTCCGACTCCCAATGCAGAAGTATCTTGGTGCTCAGCAAGGGCCAGTTGCAAGACCAAATCCCCATGATGTTCGGCCAACTTGCCTCGATCTTCGAGGACGCGGACCAATGCGGCCGTCGACGGGAGGGCTTGTCGGGCTTGTACGGCCGCATCGAGTGCCTGCAAAAGAGCTTGGTCCTGGGCCCCTTCGATCAGAGCGTAGATTAGCGAGTGCGTGAGCGTTCGATCGGCGAGAGCGTTGTTGATTTGTTCGAGCACGATCGGCAGTTCTTTGTCGATCCCGATACGACCTAATAGCTCCGCAGCACTTCGGCGGAATGACGCATTTGGAGATCTCAAGAGTTCCGTTGCCTTGTTGCGGGCGGCTTGCATGCGGTGCAAGCTAGCCATGTGGCAAGCCAGAATGGCCACCGCAGGATCGTGGGCATCCATCGATGCCAGAACAAGTTGCTGGTAGTTGGCGGCAAGCGACGCTCGCTGCGATTCAGGTGCACGAGTCAAGGCGACGGCAAGTTCGCTCAGGGCTCGAAGGCCTGGAGAACTCGGTGAGCTGGGTTGTTCGAGCGATAGACCTCGGAGTCGGTAAATCCCTCCGGTGGCGACCCGTTGGTCGGTCCCGGAACTTGGGCAGCACAGATCGTACCATCCACCTGTATCGACGATGAGAATGGAACCATCGGAGTCCTTAATCAGATCGACTGGATGGAAGTCGATACGGTCTGAGCTGACCACGGGAACCGACATCGCTCGATAGTCGGCTCGGTCCTGCTGTTGGTCGAGTGGATGCAGACTGATCTGATGCAGATTAAACTGCGCGCAGAGCAAGTACCCCAGTTCCCGGCGAGAGATTTCCTGTGCGATCGAGTCTAGGAACATCAGGCCCGCGGGGGCGGCCGGTCCAAGTTCCACCGTAGGTTCCATCAGTGGGCCGGTTCGTGGGTGACCATCGAGAACTGCATGGGGTTTTCCAAACACCGATCCGTAGGTCGCAGCCCCGATTCCATCGCGAAAACCGTGACGCGGATGATGCAGGAAGGTCGCGCAGAAGAATCGATCGCCGTTTGGAAGCCAAGCGATGTCGACAAGATTGTCCATACCTCCGGTCATCACCGGATCGATCGGTCCTCCGTCAGGGTGACGGCGATAAAGGTGCGAGGCTTTGCTTTTCCAGGTTTTTCCTGAGAGGATTTCGTGCGACTGCTCGGCGAAGGCAGCCTTGGACCAATAGATCCATCCGTCGGGACCTAGCCAAGGTCCATGCAGATCGTTAGCGCAGCCTGTGAGCGTGGTTCCATCGAACCAAACCTCTCGCTTTTCGCACGTACCATCCCCATCGGAGTCGGTCAATTTCCAAATCTCAGGTGGAGCCGTGACATAGATGTCGCGGCCGATGCACAAGACACCTTCGGGAAAGCTCAATTGCTCGGCAACGACTTGCCGCTGATCGAATCGGCCATCTTTGTTGGTATCTCGGAGCCGGATGATACGATGAGGGCGCGAGACGAGTTGCTGCTGGACGGTTTCTTTGGATTTGATGTTCCAAACCGACTCGGCAATCACCAGCGAACCGTCCGGCGCGAGGGTGGCAACGATGGGCCAAGTGCAAAGTTCGTCCGACGAGACCTTTTCGATCGAGCAGAACTCGGGGATCGTCAATGGGATCTGTTCTACCTGGACCGTTTTCGTTCTCCAGGTGACCGGCAAAGGTTCTTGTGCAAGCCCGATCGCATCGCCTAGCAGGCCGATTGCGGCTAAGCACATCATGCGTTGTCGTAGGTAGGTCGAGATTAGGTTCATGAGCAAAGCCCATCGCATACGAGACATGAGTTGATTCTCAACGGAGAGTCGTCAGAAGTGGAATATACCATCCGGCTCAAGGCTAACGGTAGAAGGTGCTGGTCGATGGGTTTTTTGCCATGCGCTCGATACTCGGTGGTTCCTTTGCATTCACCGAATTGTCAATCGGGCTCAAATCCGGCTCGATGCCCGAGGCATTTCTCAGGTCTTCTTCGGCTCGGCGAGGTCGAATCAGCCTGCTTGCGATATTACCGGTCGCCATTCCGATCGCTTGGGATGCCGGAGCAGATACCAAGGGTATTTCGTTAAGATCCGGCGTTAGCGCGGTTGAGCCAAGTAGGGCGGTGCCCGTGATGTTGGCCATCGTGTGCGAGACCATGGCTCGTTCGATGGTGGGGTCCGCGTTTTGTCGGACGTAGGCCAAGGCGTCTTGGGTCACAGCGATCTGCTGTCCAACCGGCGCTAGTGGTACATATCTCATGGCCGCGTAGGCACCCGGCCAACTGATCATCGAATGATGCTTGGCTTTGGCGGCTTCGTAGATCGCCGCGGCGGGATTGTTGGAGTTGATCGAGAGAGTTTTGGTGTAGGGATTGTAGGCGTCGAATCGGTAGACTCGCGGGGGAAACATCGTGTAAGCACCGATGCGAGCCGCTCCGTCGGTATACTTCCAAATCGGATGGATATCCGGGTTTGCATCCAGGCGTTTCCACTGCTCGATCGGATCGTGGTGACGGACTTCGACGATCACATCGTGCAGATCGTTGTCTTCAAGATAAGCCATCGCGGCAAGCAGTGCATCTTGGCGAGTCGCTTCAGGAGCTGGCTCGAAGGGACCTAAGCGTTGATTAGCAAGATCCTTGCGCCAGCGACTCATCGCATCTCTAGGAGCATTGATGACTTGCTCGAAGCGATCCATGGCCGGGACTGGTCCTCCGACGAGCACGGGTGGACTTAGGGCTGAATCTTTCGGGAGGAGGGACGTCTGACGCGCTCCGTATCGATAAGGGCCGAGCGAGCAGCCTGCAAGTCCCATGGCAACTAGGATCCAAGCTGTTCCTAGCAAGCCTAGTGTCATGCTCGAGCCAGGCACCGGGACTGTTGATTGAAAAGGCACGGTTACCGGATAATTACCAGAGAAGAGGATACCAGAGGAACACGGCCGACGACCGCTAACCCACAGTCGGTTATCTTCGATGGCTTGGCCGTAAGTCTAGGTCGAAATCGAAATGGTTTTGCAAGCAAACCAGAGTGGCTGGTTAACGGCTGTGAAATTGGGTGGGGGCAGGCAATCTAGGTTAAATGCGTTGCGACCGGACCGATGGGAATTTCAGTTGCAGTCGGAAAAACCCGCAAGTTTTACCAAGCCCATCGCCGAAACTCTTGTTGTTCGACGAGTCCAATCGTCTCAGCACAAGAAGGATTTAATCGATGTCCCGCAAGCGACACTATACAGCATTCTGGATGGCACTCTCGGCAGCGGCACTGACGCAGGTCGGATGCATCCACCTTTCGAACATGGGTCTTGGGCCTTTCGGCGTTCCAATCCCAATTTCGCCTTATTTGCAGGACAGCGAAGAGGTCCAGTTCCACATTCATGAGCGGTATGCACGGGTGCCGATTCTCGGACCGATTACCTCAGGGGCTCACGTGGCGATCGATCCACCGAGCGATGACGAGGTGATTCATGCACTCGAGCGGGCACGTCCGATTCGCGGTGGTGTACCTTTCCTACACGAGAAGCAGCGAAACAAGGTGCGTATTACCAAGGTGAAGATCGCCGATTATGTGGATGATCCGCGGTTTGTGCCGTTGATCGGCTTTGCCCAATTGCATCATGCTCACTACAAATGCACGGTTTACTTCGAGGAGCGAACGATCAATGGTTGGCCGGTTCCTTACACCCTCGAAGATAACGAGTGTGTTGAGGTGATTTACATCGACCACAACCACTTCCATATGTGCGGTGATCCGGACACCGGAGCATCGAGTCCATATTAAGAGACGATCTAGTGTAGCTAGTCGCTCTTCCAAGCCATTACAACGAACAAGCCTCCAGACCGATTCAGGTTGGAGGCTCTTTTTTTTGGCTGAGTTAGAAATGCAAACTGCAGAAGTTTTTAGGTAGAGGATTCTGCGTCCTGGTGCGAGTCGAATTCGGCATTGCTAGCTTCGACGGCACGCTTGATGGCATCGTAGACTTCCCGTCGATGGACTGGGACTTCCTTGGGGGCTTCGACTCCGAGTCGAACTTTGTCCCCTCGTATCTCAACGACGAGTATGGTGATCTCGTTATTGATTACGATGCTTTCATTCTTTTTTCTTGTTAGCACTAACATGACTTCCTATCCTCCTTCTTGGGGGTGGTTCCCCAAATCCTTTTGTGATGTCTCGCTTGGATTGCGCTTGGTTGGTAGTTGTTCCGTAACTTGACGCTAAAATCGATGAAGTGAGTCTTTTCAGACAACCAGACAAAGACGAGGCAGAACGAATCAACTCTAAGTCGACCGGTTGCTTAGTCAAGGAAAACCGACGCTTGGTCTAGATAAATTTTTGAAAAATTTCGCCAGGGAGGGTACTTTTTTACCATCCCGCAAAAGTCCCCCATCCTTTACAAGAGAAGCCCATGCCAAAGGAAAAATCGGTAGCTTCGAAGCCAAGCGGGTCGGTTTGGGGGGGATCGGTCGAATTTTTGGGCGGATCGGGGACATCTTGGGCTCAAGGATTTTACGTCGATTTTGTCGGAGTTTTTTTGGTTTTTTTCCTTGCGGCGATCGAACGGTTACCGGCGGTCAACGAGCCGCATTACTGGACTAAAGCGGCTCATTTTTGGAATCCCGAGTTTGGGCGGGGGGATTTATTCTTGGAGTCGGCCAACGCTCATTGGCTTTTCTACGCGACTTTTGGCGCGTTGACTCGGATTTTGCAGATCGAGCAAGCGGTTTGGACCGGGCGACTTGTGGTCTGGGGGCTTTTGGCATTGGGCTGGACGTTCATGATGCGACGGGCGTTGGTTTCGCAGCAGGGTCTTCCGCACTCCGGGGTTTGGGTCGCGACGCTCTCTGCGGGCGTGTGGTGCGCGGCGATGCGTTGGTGGCATTTGGCTGGCGAGTGGGTGATTGGTGGAGTCGAGTCGAAAGCCGCGGCGTATGCTCTGGTTTTCTTTGCGTTTGGGTTTTTCTTTTCCAAGCGATGGACTTGGGGTTGGGTATGTATCGGGGTTGCAGCAGCCTTGCACGTCGTCGTGGGTTTATGGGTTTTTTTGGGCGCGTTGGTGGCCAGTTTTTTGATCGATCATTTTTCATCCGAGGAGCCTGCAGGGAGTTTGCGAGGTAGTTCGAGGGCCTGGTGGCTCAAGCATGGTTGGGGTCTGCCGTTTGCAGCGCTGGGTTTGGGAATGGGAATGTTGCCGCCGTTACTGGCTGACCTCCAAACCACTTCAGGGATTTCGACTCAAGCGGCCATGATTCAGGTTTACAAGCGGCTTGGGCATCATCTTGCACCCACGGCGATCTCGTGGGAACGTTGGCGTCTGTTTGGAGTCGTGCTGTTGGTTGCGGGGGCCGTTTTGGTCGGGTGCCTGGGTTACGGAGCGATGTCGACAAGGATGCTCGCGAGCAAGCGAAAGCCCAGGTTATTGACGATCAGCAATTGGTCCGCATGGCCTTATGGGCTGCGTTGGTTTTTTGTCCAGGCTTTGTTTGGTTTGTTGATCGGGAGCTTGGGGTGTTTGGTGGATTGGGGGTCGTTTTCAGGCTTATGGAGCAAGGAGTTTTCTGCAAAGATCCTCAAGTACTACTGGTTTCGCTGGAATGATGTGGCGATGTGTTTGTGGGTTGCTGCTGGATCGGTTTGGCTTGCAACCCGAGCGGTGCGGAGTGCAACCGCTGCCAAGGAACCTTTCGGTTCGATGTTGGTGGTTGGGCAGCGAGTTTCGGTCCCCCAAGTGGTGCTGTTTCTGGTGGTGGTTTTCGGAGCTTGGGGGCTTTGGGATCGGATCGCCACGCGGGGTAGCGATTGGTTGGGTGAGGGGGAAAGAGCAAGGCTTTTGTCAAAATCTGATGGGCTTGAGGAACAGCTTGGGCATTACGAAGATTGGTTGCAGGTTTGTCAGTTCATCCGGGAGAGGACCGATGCCCAAGAGTTGTGGTTGACCCCTCGCAACCAGCAGACCTTCAAGTGGCATACCGGACGCGGCGAGGTGGCTGCGTGGAAGGATATGCCGCAGGATTCGCCTAGCGTGGTCGAGTGGTTCGCCAGGCTCCAGGAGTGCTATCCGGTCGATGACCAGCGGTCGCTCCTGCCTTGGACGACCGAGAAAATCATGGATCTTCACAAACGTTATGGATTTCGTTACGTATTGATCGATAAGCGGATTGATGGACAATCGCCCCCGTTGCTGCCTATGCTGTATCCTAATCCTAAGGTCGGTCAGCAGAACGCGACGTTCGCTGTCTTTGAGATCCCCCGATAGACATCGATGCACCTGTGCCATTTGTTCGTTTTGTTCGTTGAGGCGGAGTTTTGAACAAGAAGAAACCACAGCCGACTTCGGCCAAGAGCGGCAAGGTCAAGTCGGCCGGCTCGAAAACTTCGGCGTCGGCAACCAATGCTTCGAAGGCGCCGACATTCAAGAGCATCGCCGAGAATCGCAAAGCCAAGCACAACTATGAGATCCTCGATTCGATCGAGTGCGGACTGGTGCTCCATGGGAGCGAGGTCAAGAGCTTGCGGAACGGACGATGCAGTATCGAGGAGGCTTATGCGAGGTTCAAAGACGGCGAGTTGTGGCTCGTCGATTGCGAGATTGACGAGTACCGACAAGCCACCTTTTGGAATCATCCAACCAAGCGGATGCGCAAGTTGCTGCTGCATCGAAGGGAGCTCAAACGCTTTGCTTTAAAAGCTAAAGAGCGGGGGCTGACGCTGATTCCATTGCGAGTTTACTTCACCGATCGTTCGGTTGCAAAATGCGTGATTGCATTGTGCAAGGGGCGCAAATTGCATGACAAACGCGAGGTGTTAAAGAAAGCCGATGCGCGTCGGGAGATCGATCGAGCGATCAAGCAAAGAGCCAAGCGACTTTAGACTGGCCACAAGCCGAATACCTGACAGAAAAGAGCTACCACCGATGAGTGATACCCAGTCCCAAATGTTGTTGTCGATCCGGGATCTTCTCAAACGCTACGATCAGCCGGGTGGGGGCCAACTGACGATCCTGGATGTGCCGCATTTCGAGCTTGATCGAGGCCAGCAGGTGGTCTTGCGTGGCGAGAGCGGCAGTGGCAAGACAACGCTTTTGCATGTGATTTCTGGGATTGTTCCCGCCGATAGCGGTTCGATACGGCTCGAAGGGGTCGAGTTGATGGGTTTCTCGGAGTCCAAACGGGATCGGATTCGGGCCGTGAAGATGGGTTATGTTTTTCAGACCTTCAATCTTCTACCCGCATTTACGGCGTTGGAAAACGTGCGACTAGGGATGAGTTTTGCAAGGATGACTTCATCGCGAGGCCCTAGCGAGCTCGAACGAGCCAAGGAGTTGCTCGATCGCGTTGGGCTTTTTGACCGGATGCACTACCTGCCCAGTCAGTTATCGGTGGGTCAGCAGCAGAGAGTGGCGGTCGCCAGAGCGCTTGTCAATCGACCGATCTTGCTCTTGGCCGACGAGCCGACAGCCAACGTCGATCCTGCCAATCAGGATCGCATTATCGAATTAATCGCAACTCAATGCCAACAAGAAAACGTGGCGCTGATGCTTGTCACCCACAGCGATGCGGTCGCTTCGCGATTCCCGAGGATCGAGCAGTTGTCGCAGATCAACCGTGCTTTGCAGTCTGCAAGTGTGTAACCAGTAGTCTTCAAAGGTCCCTTGAAAGTCAGGAGATAAGCGATGAATCTTTTGTCGATTGCATTGCGGAATTTGCGATACCGAAGATTCGCTTCGTTATTGACAGCTCTATCGATGGCCTTGGGGGTAGCCTTGGTGGTGCTGGTCTTGACGATTTCGGGGGTGATTGAAAAGTCGCTCGAGAAGACCAGCAATGTCGGCTACAACTTGATCGTCGGGGCCAAGGGGAGTCCGCTGCAGTTGGTCTTCAATACCGTGTTTTTCCTGAGCCAACCGGTCGAGAATGTTCCTTATTCGTACTACATGGAGTACTTGCCAGCCGATGGCCGGAAGAAGGAGTACGAGCGGATTGGAGGGGAGCTCAAGGAGCCCCAGAGGGCTGGCCTGTACTCGTTTTTGATGCAGGGTGGATTTGCAATCCCGCTGTGCATGGGGGATTACGTCGATGAATTTCGGTGCATCGCCACGACCCCCGATTACTTTGGGCTGCTCAAGCATGGGAATATGAACGACAAAGACTACACCTTCTCGCAGGGGAGGAATTTTGTCGACTACTCCCAGGAGCATGGTTTTTTTGAAGCGGTGGTTGGGTCGCAGGTTGCCCAGGCAATGGGTCTGAAGCTGGGCGATCAGATTTTCGCTTCGCATGGTGCTGAGAGTGGGGAAACGCACGGACAAGGGTTTGTGGTGGTGGGGATTTTGGAGCCGACGGGCAACCCCAACGACCGAGGTGCCTTTGTGAACATCGAAGGTTTTTACCTGCTTGAGGGGCACGTAGCGCCAGACAGGGACGAGGAGTCTGGCTTGGAGAAACGGGGTACGGCCCAGGGGCCTGAACGCCAGGGAGTGCTGTCCCAGGTTCGCTTGCCGATCCACAAGCGAGAGGTCACTGCGATCTTGCTCAAACCCAGCGGATTTGCTGCCATGTCGATGGAAAAGCAGATCAACAAGACCAAGTTTGCTCAGGCCGTCTCTCCCATTGGGCAGATCGAGGGATTGCTTGGTGTGTTCGTCCGGCCGCTTCGCTGGGCTCTTTTGGCGTTGACGAGCCTGGTGGTGGTCGTCAGCGCGATTAGCATTTTGGTAAGCATTTACAACAGCATGAACGACCGCAAGAAGGACATTGCCGTAATGAGAGCCTTGGGTGCGAGTCGGGATCACATCATGGCGATCATCCTGCTCGAATCGCTATTGATCGCCCTGGCCGGTGGGATTGCCGGCTGGCTCTTTGGGCACGCCCTAGGGCCTTTGAGCAACGCATGGACCATGCCCACGACGGGGGTCAAGATCGATTGGTTTGCGGTGCAGTCCCGATGGGAACTCTGGATCGTCCCGGGGTTGGTCCTCGTCGGGACTTTGGCCGGAGCAATCCCGGCGATGGTGGCTTACAGAACCCCGGTAGCTAAAAATCTTTAGAGAGCCACTGGCCCATGGAACCTTGTAAAACTCTGCGAATTGTTCAAGGTTTCTCGTTTGCAAGGCCGATGCATGGCGGACCGCCAGTGGGTGAGTAATCCTTCGATTTTTTCCGTTGACAGCGGGGAACTAATCGATAAACTTGCCCATCCACTTTGGCACCGCGTTGGTTGCAAACTTGGGCTTCGCGCACGTAGCTCAGTTGGTTAGAGCGCGTCGCTGATAACGACGAGGTCCGTGGTTCGAATCCACGCGTGCGCATCGGTGGTAACACCGGGTGCGTAAGCACCAAAATGCGAAAGCATTAGGGGGGTGTAGCTCAGTTGGGAGAGCATCTGCTTTGCAAGCAGAGGGTCATGGGTTCAAGTCCCTTCACCTCCACAAGATTGAAACGTTTGGTTTTTGGATAGTTTCGGCGTTGCGATTTGGGCATCACCGGCAATTCCTTGCGGTTTCGCGGGCGGAAGCAGCGGCGTGTAGGGGTTGCGGGTCGGTCTGGATCGGTTCGAGGCAGGTTCAAAACAGGGTTTCAAAAACAAGTTGACCAAAATGAAAATTGCGGTTGACTCGATCGGGTCGGTCTCCTAGAATGCTGACCCCTTCGACGAGCGAAGCGACGCTGACCGATGGTTGGCTTAGCCAGTTCGGCAAGGAAAACATTGATCTTTGACAATTTGGTTGGATTGGTAGATGGCATCTAGACGCCAGGTTGTTTCGCAAGAAATGGCTTGCTATCGACCTCCAATTCGCTCTCGTATTCACGCTCGTTTGAACTCGGTGCGAAACCCCTAGCAAAACCCAAAACCTAAATCTTGGAATTTCACCAGAGAATCACAGAACCGGTTTCAAACATTGTAGTCGCCCAAGCCATTTCTTGCGAAACAACCTGGCGTCTAGATGCCATCTACC
>JBJTAQ010000527.1:0-6117 GCA_046090945.1 Pirellula sp. | reverse complement strand
CATCGAAGTCAGTGGCATGAACAAGCAACCCGCCGTGGTGAACTACGCTCCAGAACCTATGTCTGTGGATCTTCGGGAAATCGATATTCCTGAAATTGGTCCCAACGACACCCTTATGGAAGTCGCTGCCGTTGGGGTCTGTGGCAGCGACCTGCATCAATGGGCCGGACTTCACAGTTGGCCTGTGAATTATCCAGTAACCTTGGGACACGAGTTCGCCGGTCGAATTGCAAAGGTCGGGTCCAACGTGACCGCCTTTCGCGAAGGGGACAGAGTTTGCAGTGAAACGGCCGCCATCATCGATCCCCATTCGCCAATGACTCGCATCGGGAAATACAACCTCGATCCCAACCGCAAGGGCTTCGGTTATGGCACCCACGGTGCGATGACTCGCTACGTCAAAGTCCCGGAGCGATGCCTGCACAAAGTTCCGGCAAACCTGCCCTTGCGCTACGCAGCCCTAACCGAACCTTGTTGCGTCGCGTTTAGCGCCGTGGTCGCCAATGCGAACATTCTTCCAGGCGACCGCATCGCTGTATTGGGTCCAGGACCGATCGGTCTGCTATGCGGCGCACTGGCCAAAATGCGCGGTGCCGAAGTGGCGGTAGTCGGACTTCCACAGGACCAGACTCGATTGCAAATCGCCAAGGAGCTAGGGTGCCTGCCCCTATTCAGCGAACAACTCAAGGCCTGGGCGACCGAACGCGATGGGCTGGGGTGCGAAGGTGTCGTCGATGCAGCAGGCGTTTCTGCTACGCTAAAGACGGCCATCGATGTGGTCCGACCTGCAGGTTGGATTAGCAAGGTTGGTTGGGGACGTGACCCTGTAGGCTTTTCCATCGATCCACTGGTTCAAAAGAACGTGACTCTCCAAGGGAGTTTCTCCCATACTTGGGCCATCTGGGAACGTGTCCTGCTGCTGCTGGCAAACGGAACGCTCGATGTTTCCAAGATCGTCGGGGGCGCTTGGAGCCTCGAACATTGGCACGACGCCTTTGAAACCATGCACTCGGGGAAAATTGCCAAAGCGGTCCTCGAAGTCCGCCCCGATCTGGCCGCTTAGCCGCACTCAGACAATTGAAAAAAGGGTTATCGAGGGTCCCTCATATGGCTCCTGATATAACCAACGAAACCGTTTTCTTTATACCAAGGTTTATTCATGAGCAAACGCAGGATCTTGATCCAACTCGACACCGACCCTCAAGCGAGCGTATTCGACGCCGTGGTAGCAATCGACGCCGGAACCGAGTGTCTGCTGCAATATGCCAACGTCAAACCGGAGCAGGTGCGCGATTTAGTGCATGGTGCAATGTACACCCGAGGTCCCCAAGATCTAAAAAGCACCGCCGTCTTTGTGGGAGGTAGCAACGTCGTTCATGGAGAACAAGTCTTCCGAAACGCGATCGATGCGATGTTCGATCCGTTCAAGGTTTCGGTGATGATCGACTGCAATGGCTCGAACAGCACAGCAGCTGCGGCCGTGCTCAGCGCCTCGAAACATGTTCAGCTCGAGGGAAGTACTGCGGTGGTTCTAGGTGCCACAGGACCAGTCGGTCAGCGAGTGGCTAGAATCCTGGCCAACGAAAAGTGCACTGTGTTCCTTTCCTCCCGATCCTTGGATCGTTCTCAAGAGTGCGTGGACCAGTTGGTTGCCCAAGGGGTTCTGCCGAGTCGACTGATCGCCATTTCCAGCGGTGATCAAACTTGGACCGACAAAGCGATCCGAGAGTCCGAGCTGGCTTTTGCTTGCGGGGCAGCCGGAGTCCGATTGCTGACGGCCCAGCAACTAGAGCAAGCTGCGGGGTTGAAGGTCGCAGTGGATCTGAACGCTGTACCTCCGTTGGGCATCGAAGGGATCGGATCGATGGACAAAGCCGTCGAGCGGGGAGGCCGGATCGATTACGGCGCTTTGGGTGTTGGTGGATTGAAGATGAAGATCCACAAAGCATCGATAGCGAGTTTATTTGAGAGCAACACCAGGACCATCGACTGTCAAGAGATGATGATCATCGGCCGAGACATCCTCGCACGCGAATCCTCGTCAGCGTCTTAGGAAAGTATTCCTTCGACCACTTTCCCGTGGAAGTCATTGGGTTTCTGTCCATTAAAACACTGATTTTATGGGCTAGATTTCCTAAAGTTGACTAAGCCACGTTACCCCGCTGTAGTCGGAACGGTTCAAGATCGATCGCCGTCGGCTCGCCCCGCATGTGGGCTGCCATCAGCACTGCAGTAGCCGTCGACCAGTGCAAGCCGTGCCTGAAATGACCTGCCGCGATGTAACCATTGCGATAAGGATGCAATGTTCCCAGATATGGAAACGAGTCGATGGATCCGGGACGCAAACCTGACCACTCAAACTCTAAATCACCGCGGATTATTTCCGGACAAACACTCAAGGCCCATGACCGCAACTGACTCATCATCTGCTCGGTCGTCGCTTTTTGGAATCCAACCTCCTCCTCACAGGAACCGACCAGTATTCTGCCATCGAGTCGAGGTACCAGATAACGATGCCCCTCATTGACCACAAATGAAAAATGAGGCCTATCGAATCGATACAGTTGCATCTGTCCTCGTACCGGATAGATTCCCGTTTCGATTCCTAGAGGCTTAAGCAGTAACGCAGTCCAAGCGCCCGTAGCAAGACAGTAGCGATCGGCAATAACCCTAAACTCTCGGCCTTGCTCGTTGTGGATTGAACCGCTGACATCCTCAATCACCGAACCGGTGACCCGCATTCCTTGAACCTCGGCATTCTCCAGAATTTTTACCCCCAGTTTTTCGCAGGCTGCTCGCAACGCGGCTACATGCCGAGGGTTCCTAAGCTGTGCGTCCTTTGGTACCCAGTAATAATTTGCCTCGGTTTGGGGTGTTGACCTAGGAGCTACCCAGGGGCTCATTCGCCTCAGGGCCTCTTGATCGAGCTCCTGGTACTCGATCCCCAACTCATCCCACCACAAGCAGTTGCCCAGCAGCGTCGCTTTTTCTGCGGCAGTGCGAGCGACATAGAGCCCACCGCAACGCCGATACTCGGTATCAATACCGGTATAAGCTAACAACCAATCGGCCCACTCCTGGTGCAAGGCGTCCGAAAGTTGCCGAAGCTGTTCGATCGGATCCTCGACTCGAACCGTGGCACCTGCTGGCAAGATACCCGCACCGGCCCAAGAGGATTCCTTACCGATCGAACTTCGCTCGATCAGACAGACGCTCCATCCACGCTTGGCGCATGCGACGGCAATCGATAAACCGACGACACCACCTCCTACAACAGCTAGATCGTATCTGGACGACACTCGGCTCTCCGCTCCTTAGCTGATCATCGCACCGGCTTGATCTCACCGCTCCGAAGCTTCCGCTCATAGATCCGCAAATGTTTGTAGATCTCCCCACTTAGCAGAAAAACGCCGATCAAATTGGGTATCGCCATCGTCAAAATCATCATGTCGCTAAACTCCAAAATGTTGGTGGGTTTGACGATCGACCCGAGGATGGTAAAACCCAGAAACAGAAACTTGTAGATGAGCGATGATTTTTGGCCAAAAAGCGATACGAAACTTCGCTCTCCATAATAGGACCAAGACACACAGGTCGAGTAGGCGAAGAAAAAGATAGCCAAATAAAGCACGTATTTGAACCAAGCCAAATCCGGGTTTTGGGTAACGGCCCTGAGCGTCACCATCGACCCTTGGTTGTCGACCGCCATCTGTTGGACTTCCGGGATACGATAGACTCCGGTCACCACGATCATCAAGCCTGTCAACGTGCATACGATGACCGTATCGATAAACGGTTCGAGCAGTGCGACGATACCTTCGCTAACCGGTTCCTCGGTCTTGGCAGCCGCGTGAGCGATCGCAGCAGATCCAGCGCCGGCTTCGTTGGAGAAACATGCCCGTTTCGCACCGATCACGAGCACACCGAAAAATCCTCCATAGAGCGCCGCAGGTGAGAAAGCTCCACGCAGAATCTCCGAAATCGCCGTAGGAATATGTTGATAGTTCGTGCCCAAGATCGCTAAACACATCAGCATGTACGCCAGACACATAAAGGGGACGACAAATCCAGCGAAGTTTCCGATCGATTTGATCCCTCCGATGATCACCACACCAACAGCCACAGCCATCAAGACTCCGTAAATCCAGGGAGCGGTTTTGAGAAAGGCGAATGCAGGCTCAGCTTGGAAGGCGTTCAACGACTGGGCCACCTGATAGGAATTGCCTCCGCCGAACGAACCCCCTATGCATAAAATCGTGAATACAATCGCAAGCACCCGACCTAGTCCACCTAAACCCTTGCCTTCCAGGCCTCTTCGAAGATAAATCATCGGTCCACCTAGTACATTCCCCCTCTGGTCCATCGTTCGATACATGACCGCCAACGTGCACTCAGCAAACTTGGTCGTCATTCCGATAAGCCCAAAAAAGATCAACCAAAAAGTCGCCCCCGGCCCGCCGGTTCCTATCGCAATGGATACACCTGCGATGTTGCCGAGTCCTACCGTGCCGGACAAGGCCGATGAAAGGGCTTGGAAATGTGAGACGTCCCCGCGATCCCCCTCGTGGTCATACTTGCCCCGAATCAAATCAATCGCGTGCCTAAACAATCGTACATTGATGAACCCCATTCTTACGGTCAGAAAAATCCCGGCAAATAATAACCATACAACCACGAACGGAACCTTGACCCCTAACCACTGTGGGGTACCGAAATCATAGAAGAGAACCGCTTCGAGAGGCTTTACAAGTTTCTTCTCAAAGAACTGATCCACACCCTGGATCCAACCAGGAAGATCCTCGGCATGTGCCTGCGAAGCAGCCGGTAACTTATCCGGTAAAGGGATCTGAAACGGATCGATGTCCTGCGCAAAAAGAGCACTGGTACCCAACCCAACTCCTAGAACGCCGATCCAACCGACGAACCACGAAACCATGAAACCGGGCAATATCCCTTTTTGTCGTAGAGAGCCTCGGAACGCATGGCTGACCATCTGGTAAATAAAGGACTCAGGATTCATCGACCGCACCCGCAAATATTTCCTGGATAACCTAAAAAACTAATATTAGGAGTGGCTATCATAGCCAGCAAAAACCGGTTGTGCACCATCTATAAGTTCAAAAGCAAATGCGATTGGCGTGGAAAAACCACTCATTATTTTGCATAATAAGACAACCGAACCCTCCGATACCCTCGCCCTTTCCCTTTCCTTCCCTAATTGCCCATCGATTGGATCGTGATGAAGCAATCTCTCCGAAACTACTTTCCGATGAAGAACCGATTGGCTGGACTCATTCTGGCTACGATTGGCGGGACCCTCTTTGGACTTGCACCACCGAGTGCACTAGCCCAGGACTCCGAGGTCGAGGTTCGATTCAGTCAGGACATTCAGCCTCTCCTAGCCCGTCGCTGTTTCGCATGCCACGGTCCTGATCAAGCAGAAGCCGGACTGCGACTCAATTCCCACGCCCAAGCGACCTTGAAACTGGAATCTGGCAAGACAGCGATCACGCCGGGTGATCCCGATCGTAGTGAACTGCTCAACCGCATCCGCTCGACGGACGAAGCGGAAAGGATGCCCCCGGAGGGCAAACCTCTAACGGAGCGTGAGCAGAAGTTGATCGAGCGCTGGATCGCTCAAGGAGCCGAGTGGAAACAACACTGGGCCTTCGAACCGATCGTCAAACCCACCGTACCGAACACTTCTGCGAGCACCGGAAATCCAATCGACGCCTTCATCGATGAAAAGCTCGAAAAGCGCGGACTCAGACGAGCCCCCCAAGCCGAACCAATCCACCTCCTTCGACGCTTGTACTACGACCTAGTAGGACTGCCGCCATCTCCAGAACAGGTCGACGAGTTTCTCAAGCGTTCTGAGTCTGGCTTCGAGAAAGCTTGGGAGTCCGAGATCGAGAGTCTGCTGGCTTCGGAACACTATGGCGAGCGTTGGGCTAGGCACTGGCTCGATGTGGTCCGTTACGGTGAAACGAACAGTTTCGAAAGGGATGGGGCCAAGCCCCATGTGTGGCGGTATCGCGACTACGTGATCCGATCCTTGAATCAAGATAAACCTTACAATCAATTTCTGACCGAGCAACTTGCCGGCGACGAACTTCC
>JBJTAQ010000526.1:0-4874 GCA_046090945.1 Pirellula sp. | reverse complement strand
TCTCGCGCTCGGTGAACACACGGCGCAAGAACTCATCTCCATGCTTTTGCTGCATCCCGGCGATCCGATCGCACTCGATAATGTCCGTGCCGATCCCGACCACCGTACCTGAGCCTATGTGCATCCTATTACCGTTCCTCTCCTCGGGCAGTTTCTAAGCCGGCCGGCAGCATAGCCAACAGCTGTCTTTGCGACAAAATCGTCAACGACTGACCTTGCTCGGAGCGAGACTCGATATCACTCCGTCTCCGGGCACTGATGCCAGCTATCATTTCCGCGATACCCCCAGAACCGTCCGACTCATTCAAGGTTCCTTGAACGATGTACTGAGTTTGGAGATTGATATCCGATTGCACCTTGGCTCCCAATTGGCCCAGGAATGCTACCGAATCCTGTCGATCTAACCCCAGGAGTGTGCCGACGAGGATTAGATGCTTACCCTCAAGCGGCAAGCTACCTTGGGAATGCATCAGGATTTCATCGGCGATGCGACGTGGTCTTGCCGACTTGGCCTGCTTCCTAGGGGCACCGTCCTTTGCGTAAAGTTTGGGCTCGTATCGGCCTGGACTCTCTGCCACCGCCTCGATTCTCGATCGCCGAACGGTCCTCGGATGCCTGATTCGATCGCTCCAGATTCGACCTCGGACTAGCCCCAATCGATCTTCGAGTTGCTCGATTCCATCGGCACCGCACTTCATGGCCGCCTCGATGAGCAACCGAGCAGAAACCTTGGCGTCCTCCAAAGCGTCATGATGCTGGAATTCGATCGACAAATGCTGGGCCATCGAAGCTAGAGAATGGGATCGCAAGGAGGGCCAGCTCCTTTTCGCAATCAATCTAGTACACAGAACATCCAAAGGGGGGACAGCCAGTTCATAGAGCATGCAGGTTGCAACCAGGACGTTGGCGTCAAACCCTGCGTTATGGGCGACCATGACGCTGCCGTCGATCCAATCGAGCACGTCGGTCCAGATCTCTTCCCAAGTCGGAGCGTCCTTGACATCGTTCGGAGTGATTCCATGGACTGCTATGCACCGGGGAGAGAAATACAATCGTCGAGGACGGATCATCCACTTCTTCTGGCGCACGACCTGCCAAGGTTCCACGATGGCCACACCGAGTTGGCATGCTGAGTTAGGTTGATGATTGGCCGTTTCAAAATCCAAGACCGCAATCGGCTGCATGCTAACTTCCTTGTCGTACCGACCGACATCCAGGAAACAAATGCTGCTGCAACTCCGACGACAATCTGCCAGCGTACTCGGAAACTTCAAATGCCTCGACAAACTCTGGGGGCTTTCCCCAATCCAGGTTCCAAAAACGGGCTGCTCGGGGTGCGATCTTTTCAAGGAAAAAAAGACGGAACCAGGCTTTCCAGGCGATCGGATCGGTTGGCATCCCTTCGACACGTTCGATCCAAGGAATCCATTCTGCGAATTGAGAGCGATGGCAAGCGAGCATTTTCAAGACACCATCGAGGTGCTCGCTGGCATCCAAAACAAAATCGCTGCGAAAGGGAACCGGTCGAGTGAAAAGATCGGCCATGTAAGCGACGACGGGCTCTCGTTTTGGAACCGCATACCCCGGTACAATTTTAGGCACCATCACCATGTAGGAAGCGTCCTGGACGGCTTGTCCCACGGCCCGGTGATCGGGGTGATAATCCCAAGGTCGATGGGTCAAAACCAAGTCTGGCTGGAATAGACGAATTTCCCGGATGATCGACTCGCGAACTTGCAAGCTCGGTTGCAAGGAGCCGTCTGGATAATCCCAGCAGATGTATTCGGCTCCAAGTACCTGTCCAGACTCCTGAGCTTCCTGGCGTCTTCGAATGACCAAAACATCGGAGCTGAGTTGATGATGGCCGGACTGCCCGTTGGTTACGCTGATCAAGCGGATTTGGCTTTTCTTGCTTCGATGTTGATGCAACAAGCCTCCGGCGAAGAACTCTGCATCGTCAGGGTGTGCCCCAAATACCAAAACGCGACAAGCACTCGAAGGGCTTAGAACTCGACTGGTTTCTGACATGGCGTATCACTTTAGCGGCGCTTGGACTTTGGCCCAGAAAGGATGTTGGCGGTCGGCCCGACCAAGCACGTCTTCGAGAATCAATTCGGTCGAGCCATTGATATCATAGCGTCGCGTCGTTCCTTTAGCATCGATGGTCAACTTTTTGGCAAAGTCAACCATTTCAGGGCTTAGCCAGATCGTGTATTCCTTGGCGGCTGCCTTTTGAATCCGAACGGCGTTGTTCTCTCGATTCAGCGAGGCTTCGATCTCGTACTCATCCCAACGATCCGGTTCCAATAAGGGGTGAACTAGTTTTTCAGGGTTGAGTTGCGAGGTTTCAAACCACCAAAAGTATCGATCTCCGGCTCGGCTTGTGACGACGCTAAAGCGTTCCGGGGCCACATTTCTTCGTCTTGTTGGAATTTGCATCCATTCGACGATCCGAGGCAATTCCTCTTGGAAGTGATCATGCCCTCGACCGGTATACAATGTCACCATCGTATCGATCTTGCGATCATCGAGCATATTGTCCCAAGTTGAAGCGTTTAGGTACATGGGATTTTCACCGTCGAATTCGCCGTTGACAAAGTAGGTCGGCACATGCTTGGCATTCGGCCAATACTGAATGGTATACTTTTTGGCGATTCCACCAATCATGATCGCACCTGCCCACATATCCGGATGGGCAAAGGCAAGATCCCAAGCGGCATCGGCACCCATGAAATGTCCAGCGACAAAAACTCGATCCGTATCGATGCTGAACCGACGCATCGCATCGCGCAGCGGCCGGAGAATCAGCTGATGCTCGTTCTCGGTGTAGTTGTACACCGGTTGCTTGAACTCGTTCCATTCCGGAGAAACCACGATGTACCCATTGCGTGATGGTTCCCCAAAGCATCGAAACTGACCGCTTGTAAAATTCGGGATCGTCCACCAGTCCAACGCATCACCGAACCCGATCTCCTCGCTTGGCAAGGCCAAAACACACGGGTACTTGCGATAGGGATTGTACTCGGCGGGTAATTGGACCGCATATCGAACCATTTTTCCACCAAGCTCTCGGCTAGTTGGCACCTCCAAAAGGAACCTGCCGGGAATTGGGGTTTCGACGAGTTGCTCAGGATTCTCGGAACTGGGGACGCGTGTTTTCAGTTGCAAGCTTGGGTCGGTTGGGATCGGAGGGGGCATGTTCTCCAGAATCCGGGATACGTACCTCGGAGTGCCCGACTCAAGCTTCATGATCGATTGCACGAGGATGTCGTTTTTGCGTTTACCCGCAAGCAGTTCCGTGATCATCCGCCGAGCGATGTAGCCAGACCTGACGACCGAAAGATTTCGTTCGGCGATTCCAGCGCCATAAAGCCATGAGGAAAATCCCAGAGCGATGCGTTGATCGGCGTTAAGTGCCGGATCGTTCCTGAGATTAACATAGTCGGCAAATCGAACCCTTGTGTCTTGCGTCAGATGCTGACGAATCTCATCGATGATCGGGGCAAACTCTTGAGCCACCGTCGGATCGGTTGCTTTTGCTAAATCCTCACGAAGCCAAGCGACAATCTGATCGCATTCTTTGTCAAGGTTTGAAATCGCTTCGAGCCTGCGATCTATCTTTAATTGGGTTTCAACCGACAACGTGTTGGCTTGAAAACCTCTGAGGATTTGCCCTGCAAGCTCATGCTGACCTGCATTCTGCGCCAAGAAGGCTGCATCGAACATCTGATCGGCGAGCAACTGATCGATCCGTTTGATCTCCGGCCGGCTGGTGTCGAGTTCCGGGAATCGCTGGATAGCACTCACGAGCATCTGGCGAGCCTCGACATACCGCTTGGCCGCTAAATAAACGCTGACAATATCCAACCAGTCCTGAGCTCGGTTGGGATCTGCATTCCTGATCAAAACATCGCGCAACTGTGCGGGCGGAATCGCCGACATCGCGACTCGCATATCCCAAGTTATCGAAGTTTGCTGGGTATCGCCCCGTAGCCCCTGTATGCGAACATACTGCGGAGAAACCTCGGTGATCCCCTGGACAATCTGCTTGTTCGGGGATTGGAACATGTAAATTCTTCGTCCAAACGGATCAAAGGGAGTGGCGCTAAATGCGCTCCCCAACCCACCTTGGATCTCCAAATCGCTCTTGCACACGTCACTTTGATTGACCTTGATAGCGATCTTAAAAGGCTCTGGGGTTTCGATCGGTTGACGATCCGTTCGCTTGGTGCTGACATAGGTGACCCGCAAACCATCATCCAAGCCTGCGATTTTTGCCGCCGCTTGGGTCTCGTTGCTGCCAGCAAAGCCTTTCTTATCCAACCGAGGCAAGACCCTTAAGACACCCGGTCCGACCGAAAACCCGTTGTCGAGAATCAGTGTCTGCTGCTGGGCCCAAGCCAATTGGCTAAAGCACAGGAGCACAAACGCTACGACCGAAGACCCAACGATCCTTCGATGTGGTATGCCGGTTCCCATTTCGCCTAAGACCTCTCTGGAGGTGCGTGTGTCCAAGGGACCGACCGATCAAGAAGCTAGCGACCACCGAAGTACTTCTTGAGGGTCTCCGATGCCGCATCCTTGGTGTTTTTCGTAGTCGGACCCGTAGTCGGCTTCGGTAACTTCATCGGTGGCTTCTTCTCAGGTCGCTTCGGCTTGCTGCTATCCTCTGCACCCGAAGCAGATCCCGAGGAAGACTCCTCGCCCGACGCTACTTTTTCAGTCTCTAACTCGGTAGACTCATGCATCAACTCGGAGTCCATTCGAGTCGTATCTTCCATTTGGAACTGACGGGTATCTGGTTCGGCATTGACTGCTCGACGATCAATCTGATCGGCTTCTAAAAGCCAGGAACTGATGTCAAAACTTTCTCG
>JBJTAQ010000525.1:0-1482 GCA_046090945.1 Pirellula sp. | reverse complement strand
CCATCATTCGCTGCTGACGCTCGACTTGCACTTGCTGCCGAGCTACATAACCTTCGTACTTGGTATCGTACTCGACCTGCAATCCAATTTCATCGGTGGTCGGGCTGGCGAAGGAACTACGTCAGGGATAAGCCAAGCGTTCGCGCGACTGGGTTTTCGTGTCGAGCGATTCAAGACTGGTACTCCGGCGAGGCTCAACGGCCGTACGATCGACTACTCGAAGACTGAAATGCAACCGGGGGATGATCGCCCGCAAGCCTTTTCTTTTATGACCGATTCGCTACCGGAGCCACAGCTCCCCTGCTGGATCACTTATACCAACGAATCGGTCCACGCGCTGATAAGATCGAATCTGCATCGTGCTCCGATGTATACCGGTCAAATTCGATCCTCAGGACCAAGGTATTGCCCGTCGATTGAAGACAAAGTTATCCGATTTGCGGACAAAGATCGCCATCAGTTGTTCTTAGAGCCTGAGGGACGCACGACCAAAGAAGTGTATGTCAACGGTATCTCCACTTCGCTACCTCGGGATGTTCAGGACCAAATGTTTCGGATGATTCCTGGACTGGAGCATGCCCAAATCATGCGCTACGGATACGCAGTCGAATACGATTTTTGTCCCCCGGATCAGCTTTACCCCTGGCTTGAGACCAAACTGGTTTCGGGGCTCTACTTTGCGGGTCAATTGAATGGAACGACGGGTTACGAAGAGGCCGGGGCCCAAGGGCTCATCGCAGGTGCGAATGCGGCCTTGAGACTCCAGGGCAAATCGGAGTTGGTCCTCCATCGCGACGAAGCTTACATCGGCGTGCTTGTCGATGACCTCGTCACCTGCGGTGTTGATGAACCCTATCGAATGTTCACCAGCCGCGCCGAATATCGGATGATGCTTCGGCAGGACAACGCGGACCGTCGGCTGACGCCTTTGGGATACAAGCTTGGGTTGGTCGACCAGGAGCGGTATGCTCGGTTTACTCAAAAGCTCGAGCAGATCGAGTCGGCTCGGAGGGCTGTAGCGCAGCTTCGCATCGGCGATGTTACCGGAGATAAATACCTCAAACGAAACGAAGTGAGTTGGGCTCAGTTGCTAGCTCGTTTCCCAGAGTCGCTGAGCCGATTCACCGATGAAATTGGATTGCAGGTCGAGTACGATACCAAGTACGAAGGTTATGTAGCTCGGCAGCAAGTGCAAGTCGAGCGTCAGCAGCGAATGATGGACAAGAGGATTCCGGACGATTTCGATTACATGACTATCGTCAGTTTGCGCAACGAGGCGAAGCAGAAATTCACGCGCGTTCGGCCTCGGAATCTCGACCAAGCTTCTAGGATTAGCGGGATCACACCGGCGGACATCTCTCTGGTTTTGGCTTATTTGGAGAACCCTAAACTCCGAAGCAGAAAAGTTTCTGCCTCCGATGGCGTTGGTGGAGAGCAAGAGTGAGTCGGTTGCAAGTTTCGAAACACCAGCATCTGCATGAT
>JBJTAQ010000524.1:0-1293 GCA_046090945.1 Pirellula sp. | reverse complement strand
CGATTGTCAGGGAGCGTTCGCCTAGTTTTTGAAGGTCGGCGATGGCTCGGAAGGATCGGCCGATGAGTCGCTGGATTTCGGTCGTGCGTCCATCGACTTTACCGCTTCGCTCTCTGGCTTTGCGTTGAGGCGTGCTACCTGGGAGCATGTTGTACTCCGCGGTAATCCAACCTTTACCTTTACCGACCATCCAGTCGGGTACTTTCTCTTCCAAACTCGCGGTGCATAGAACAACTGTATCTCCGCACTGATAGAGGACCGATCCAGGAGTATTCTTGGTGAAACCTCGGACGATTGAAACTGGACGAATGACGTGGACGCTCATCGTTTGATCTTTCCTTCCATGACCGCTTTGAGTTGCTGGGCAGTGATTGGTCGATCCAAAATGATCAGCTCGTCCATATCTCCGATGTACTCGATACCGATCATAACGGCGGTTTTGGATGGATCCCAAGTGAACTTCATCGGACCTTCGAGTGCCCCTTGCAATTTGCCATCGAGGTACAAAGCCGTGCGGGCGGTCTGATTTCCTTCGGCGTTGATCCCTTCGAAGGTAAATGCGACGTGCTTCCAAGCTTCTCGCGTAAAACCTGGTTTTTTAACGGTCACCATGGGTCTTTTGTCGACGGGCCATTTCTCCCAGGGGGTGTTTTCGGGATTCCAATATTTCAGATCGGAGAAAACACCCAATCGAAAATCGCGGGGCAAGTCTTTGTCGAAGTCGACGAAAAACGCGGCATCATTCCAAGCCTTCTCGGTGATTTGGATCGGATCGCAATATCCAGGCTTAAGATCATTATCTGGATCGAGTCGCATCCAGAAGCAAACGGTTCCATCGATTGTCTTTTGGTACTTGGGAAGCACTTCCCCTTTGTAGCAAATGACCTTGGGGGATTTATCTGCAAAGCGGATGCAATCGCCGAAAACTCCAGCACCATGAACGATCGAGACATCGGTGCGGTCGATACCTGGCGTCCATTGTTTTCGGGCAAGCGACTCGGTTGTGTAAACCTTGCCGTCACCTTGCTTGACTTGGGCATCGGCCGACCCGTCGAACGAAGCATGAAAAGCTACGGCGTTATTCAATGATATGACTTCGGAGTCCTGAGCTTTTAGTGACGTCCATGGGTAAAGCAGCAATATGTAGAGCAGGATCAACGTCCAATTCAACGGTTTGGCGATCATGCGGCACCCTTTCAGCGTTTGCGGGTTTTTCAAAGTTAACGATGCGTTAGGAATCGATTGTAGCATTTCTTGGTGCAAGTGGCTCAAGGTGTTTTATGTCAAGCCTTC
>JBJTAQ010000523.1:0-1716 GCA_046090945.1 Pirellula sp. | reverse complement strand
CTTGCAAGCGACACCGGAGCCATGGAAACCGACCGATTCATTCCTGGTCATGATCACGATGCTCTGCGATCTGCAACCGATGGACGGAACACCCGAGCAAGCCTTGACACTGCTGAGCGAAAAAGTTCCTCCAGAGGTTTTCAGCTACCTCGTACGCGCAGGATCCCGATGGGATGCTGCGCTGGATGACACCAAACTGCCCATGCCGTCGATACCAGGCCCCGACGTTTGGAATATCCGCGAACCTCATTCCAGTCCTGCAACTCTGTCCGCAAATGAACAGCAACCGAGCGATCCAATCGAGCTGGCTTGGTTGAATTCCACCCATACGCTCGACTACGAATTCAAGGTCGGGAGTAACAACTGGGCAGTCAGTAGCAAGCTTGGAAAACCCGCCGAAGGTTTCGGGGGAACCAACCGGGCTATCTTGGCCTCCGACATGCATTTGGTTCTCCGAGTACCGACCGTTTGGTACCGAGCCGTCATGCATACACCGACAACAAACCATCCAAACCGGACCCTTGCAGGGGTCACCCTACCAGGCGCGCCGATCATGGTCGAAGGTTCCAATGGATCGGTCGCTTGGGGCTTTACCAACAGCACCGGTGATTTCGGTGATCTGATCGAATTGAAAATGCTTTCGGAAAAACAGTACGCCACTCCCAGCGGCCCTCGCGACTTGGAGTCCTTTACCGAAAAGATCTCCTTCGGCAAAGAAGCCGAGGAATACACCTACGAATGGTCGATCTGGGGGCCAGTGGTCGAAGTCCGCGACAATCGCAAGTTTGTCCACAAATGGATCGGCAACGATCCGGACGCGTTCGACCTGAACATCCAAAAAATGGAATCCGCCAGATCGGTTGAAGAACTGGCCGACATGGCCAATCGTGCCGGAATGCCAAATCAAAACGTCATGATGGTCGACGATCAAGGAAACATCGGCTGGACGATTTCAGGTAGGCTCCCGAAACGCAAAGGTCCACCGCAATGGGTCGCCGGCGACTGGTCCACCGAAGAAGCTTGGGAGGGTTACTACCTACCCCAAGAGCATCCTAGGGTGATGAATCCAGAATCAGGTCGACTCTGGACTGCCAACAATCGAATTATGGGTGGAGATTTTCTTCAAAGCGTTGGAGACGGACGATTCGATCCGGGGGCCAGGGCCAAACAGATTCGAGATCGACTCTTTGAAAAAGACCAGTTCGATGAAAAGGATCTGCTTGAAATCCAACTCGATGATGAAGCTCGAATGATGAAAATTTGGCAAACTTGGCTGCAGGAAATACTCGCAGCCGACCCCAAAATTGCCAGCGAGCAGTTCGCAGAGTTTGTCAAAAAGCCCGAACTCCGAGCCAGCACCGATTCGGTCACTTATCGCATCGTCCACGAGTTTCGAAGCCAAGTCTTCTCGCGTGTGTTTGGATTTGATATCTCCCGTCGCAGCACGGCCAACCAGCCCAAGAGACAGGGACTAGCCGGCAGACTCGGCATCAACCGTGGCGTTCCAATCTCCTACGAAGATGTTGCCGAGGAACTCATCGAACAAAAGCCGATGCACTGGCTACCAGAACCCTATGACAGCTGGGACGCCTTACTCAAAGAGGCTGCTAGTGCCACCGAGGCAGAGTTGACCAAAGAGGATCGGCCGCTTGCCGAAGCAACCTGGGGTAAAAAAAATCGTGCAGCGATCAAGCACCCGCTCTCGATGGCGGTTCC
>JBJTAQ010000522.1:0-1474 GCA_046090945.1 Pirellula sp. | reverse complement strand
CTTTCGTTGGCGAGCATGTTGCAGCAGACGGTTTGGTGGAACGGAACGGCAGTAGCATTGCTATCGGAACAAGGCTTAGGGTGGTTAGGTAATTTGTCGAGGGACGGATGGTCCAGTCAAATCGCTGGGCTTTTAGTGATTGTTTTGCACGCGGCTAGCTTGATTTGTCTGGTGAATCGGAGACTTTGTGGGTTAGGTGTGCTGCTGACCTTCATGCTCGGTCTAGCGTATGGAATAGTAGCTGGAGACTGGTCTCTAGGGGTTACCGCATGCTGCTATGCGGTGGCTTTCCTTCCGTACATCGTCCCGGAGAAAATGTGATACAATCCGAGCTTTCTTTCATTGACCGCAAAGGGTCCTGATCCATCGATGAAATCCGAAGAACACAATAAGCCCATCCCGCGCAGAGAGATGCTTGTGGCCTCGGCGGCAGTCGCCGCGCTAGGCTCGGCGGTCGTACTTTCCGAGGAAGCACTGGGTAGACCTAAAGGAGAATCGAAATTGAAGTACTGTTTGAACACCAGCACGATTCATGGCGAAGTCATACCGATCGTCGATCAAGTAACCATAGCCCAAAAGGCGGGTTATGACTCGATGGAGATTTGGCTAAGGGATGTCGACAAGTACACCGCGTCCGGGGGAAGTTTATCAGATCTGCGCAAGCGTATAAGCGATGCCGGATTGAGTCTTGAAAGCGCGATCGCCTTTGCACCTTGGATTCTCATGGATGAAACTGGCCACAAAAAGGCGCTCGAGCAGGCCAAAAAGGAGATGGAGGTGGTCGTAGCGTTGGGGGGAAAGCGGATCGCTGCCCCCCCGGCAGGTGCTGTTGATGGAGATTTGCTAAACTTGGATATCGCTGGCGAGCGTTATCGCGCCTTGTTGGATCTAGGGCGCAGCGTAGGTTGCCTACCGATGCTCGAGGTTTGGGGTTTTTCAAAGAATCTATCCAGACTATCTGAGGTACTTCATGTTGCCGCTGCGGCCCAGCATCCAGATGCCTGTGTCCTTCCGGACGTCTACCACCTCTACAAGGGTGGTTCGAAATTTAGCGATCTGGGGCTGCTGGCGGGTACCAAGATCCCAGTATTCCATATGAATGATTATCCCGATATGCCTCGGGACAAGATCACGGATGCAGATCGCGTTTATCCAGGGGATGGAATTGCACCGATTGGTACGATTCTCAAGACGGTCATGGCTAGCGGATTCAACGGAGTTCTTTCTTTGGAGCTATTCAATCGCGACTATTGGAAGCTCGATCCGCTCGAGAACGCGACCGTAGGTCTAAAGAAAATGAAGAGTGTCGTCCCGGTCTCATGATTTGATTCACCCATACCAAAGATAACCGAACGAAAAATGAACACCGATCAGTGGAGATTTCTATGAGCAGCCATTCCGACGAAAAAAATCCTTCTTTCCCAGGCGATCAGGCAGGAGGTTCCTACGAAAAACCGATTGGCGACCCGGCGAC
>JBJTAQ010000521.1:0-1629 GCA_046090945.1 Pirellula sp. | reverse complement strand
AATTTAGCAGATAAGCCTAGTTTTGTTGAGGCCTTTGGACCGGTTGTTTTGGGTTTTATTAAGGGTTCCATAGGTCAGGAAGGGGGCAGGAAACGAGATTGCTTGAGGCTCATCGGCAACAAGCTCCCGACAGAGGGTCGTTGACAGTCAGGACGGGTTTGGTACCCTGCGAGGCGTTACAACTTGCGCAAAGCCCCCAATCGGCAAACTTGAACAGCTTCTCGCGGTGGGAAGGAGTTTGCCGGGAACATGGCCAAGACCAATAAGGCCAGGGAAATCGATGCTTCGAGTGTCGAGACATCGGAAGTAGCTCAATCCATGACGTTGGGATGTGCATTTTAAGGTGTTTTGCGTGGATTACCCTATTTTTTTCTCTCGGAGGAGTTCCTATGAGTCAGTTGCGAGTGGTAGTTTTGACAGCCGTTGCGTTCGTTGCAGCGGGATTCGGATCGGTCGCGATGGCCGGTTGCGGTGGAGACAATGGTTGTGGCGGCGGACGTGGCGGTCTGCTCTCGCGATTAAATTCCAAGAAGGCAGCTTGCAGCGGTGCTGCCGTAGCCAAGGATTGCAGTGGTGGTGGCTTGCTCAGCAAGCTAGGGTCGCGAAAAGCAGCAAGGTGTTCGGGTGCCGCAGTTAGCAATTGTGCACCGGCTCCAGCCCCAGCCTGCAACACCGGATGCAACACCGGTTGCGGCACTGTCGAAAGCGGTTGCGGCGGCTGCGGTACCATGGGTACTGTCACTGCGGATTCCGGTTGCGGCTGTGGTTCGGTCGCTTCGGCTCCTGGCACGGTCGGCTCGGCACCTTGCACCAACTGCGGCACTGCCGTCAACACTGGAACCGTCGAGAGCTCCTCGATCGCTCCACCCGCACCGGCTGCCCCTGCGGTTCCTGCTGCCCCTGCGGTTCCAGCTGCACCAGTCTCGGCAAGCGATGTTCCCAAGGCCTAGTGCGATTTGAGCACTAGCTCTAGGACGAGCAAACATTCGATCTACAAGAGCATGTTTCGACATGCTCTTTTTTATTTCCGGGTTGATGACGGCAGCAACGACTTTGAAATGACTTGGGCTCCTGAGACACAAACCTTTGAGAAAGTGATCCGAAACCCACCCTGAATGATTGGTTTCGTTACAATTTCGGAAAGTGAACCATTCGTTACGACCTTTGGAGATCTTTCCTTGCTCGATCCCTCCCCCAACGAGAAACCTTTGGTGACCATTTACACCGATGGTGCTGCAGAGCCGAACCCAGGACCAGGTGGATATGGCATCGTTCTACAATCCGGCGAGCATCGCAAAGAACTCTCCGGAGGGTTTCGCCTGACAACCAACAACCGCATGGAACTCATGGGGGTAATCGTCGCACTAGAGGCTCTCTCCAAACCTTGTCGGGTCAATCTCTACAGCGACTCGAAATATGTTGTCGATTCCATCAAACGGGGCTCGTTGGATCGCTGGCAGAGGAATCATTGGAACCGAGGGCCGGGTCAGCCAGTCAAAAACGTCGACCTTTGGAAACGCTACCTCAAGGCTGCCTCCCAGCACTCGATACGACTGCATTGGGTTAAAGGGCATGCGGGTGTAGCTCAGAACGAGCGGTGCGATGAGCTCGCCGTCGCCGCCGCCCAAT
>JBJTAQ010000520.1:0-1276 GCA_046090945.1 Pirellula sp. | reverse complement strand
GGGATGGTCGCGATGAATCATCTCGGGCAATGCTACAGCATTGGCGAGGTCCTCGCGGCATGGGAATCGATCGATTTAGCATTGATCAAACTCCGAACTAGCGACATACACGAGCCCGTTCCGCTCGCAAAATCCAACCCTAAACCTCTCTCGAATGTGGTGGTCATGAGCCATCCTCACAACGAGTTTTTCGTCGTCACAACGGGGCTTGTAAGCCGCCTTACCAAGCCAACGATGGAGGGAGACTCGACCACTTGGCTTGAAATCACCGCGGAGTTCTCGGGTGGATCGAGTGGATCGGGAGTTTTTAATTCACAGGGGGAGTTGGTTGGTTTGGTCTCTCGCATCCATCCGATGTTCCGGGAGCAGAACCGCAATGCCAGGGGGCAAAAGCAAGACCAGGAGGGTGCGCAGAACGAAACGGCTTCGGGACGCATGGTCTATCCTGAGCAAATCCTCAGACGCTGCGTCCCGGTTGAATCGATTCACAAAATGCTAACCCCTTGAACTACGAACCATGAGCGTAACGATCGAGGATGTCTACCTTGCCCAGCAGGTGCTTGCTCAACATATGTCCCCTGCCCCGCTGGTTCGTTCCTATGCATTGGAACGCGAATTGAAGTTGCCCGCCAATCGCAGGGTATGGATCAAGGATTACGGTTGGACTCCGGTCGGTTCGTTCAAGCTCATGGGGGCGTTGTACTGGATGTCTCAGCATGCTGCTAATCTGGGCGATAGGCCCGTGGCCGCTCATTCATCGGGCAACTTTGCCTCAGGTCTATCGTATGCGGGACATCGATTCGCAGCGCCGGTGATCATCGTTATGCCCGAATCGGCACCGAAGATAAAATTCGAAAACACGCGTCGCTTCGGTGCTGAGATTCGCACTTACGATATCACTACCGATCACCTGACGGGAGTTCGAGATCGACTGGCCAAGGAGATTGCCGAGCAAGAGCGGGCTTTACAAGCCTCTCCGTATGACGATCCGCACGTCATAGCGGGCAACGGAGTCGGGGGACTTGAAATCGTTGAGGCATTAAAAGCCCAAGATCGCCGCATATCGCACTTTGTGTGCGCGGTCAGTGGAGGCGGTTTGATGGCCGGTCATGCTCTATCGATTGCCGATGGATTTCCGGATGCGAAGATCATCGGTGTCGAGCCAGAGAACGCAGACGATTTCCGACAGTCGAGGCTTGAGCAACGTCGCGTGCGGTTGCCCAAGCCGACGAGCATCTGCGATGGCCTGTTATCCTACGATGTTGGTGAAAACAAC
>JBJTAQ010000519.1:0-8947 GCA_046090945.1 Pirellula sp. | reverse complement strand
CAAGGAAACCCTGCCAACGATACCGGAGACTTCAACGATAAAAACCCTGGCAATTTGCGAATCGATTTCGTCTTGCCATCGGCCAACCTCAAGGTTCTTGCAAGCGGCGTGTATTGGCCCTCCAAATCCCAATCACCCGAGTCGGCCCAACTGGTCAACGCTTCGGACCATCGCCTCGTATGGGTCGATATCCAAATCACACCCTAAAAAACCCAAACAACGGCATCGGTTTGTGTTAATATCTCAGAGAAAATAGCGGTTGCCCGCAGTCTTGCCTTTTCTTAGGTTGCCGTTTTTCAAGGTTTTCCTATAAAGCAAGGTCTCTGGCCGAGCATCGCTGGTCGAGCATCCAACAATCCCCGGATCATGGATAGTAATAGTATGAATCGCTTCTTAAGGCTTCTGTTTTGTTTGTGCCTAGTGTTGATCGGGCTGCTACCGCTCGGGTCGGCCGCCCCACCGGATTTAAGGTCGATCGATGACCAACCGATCGCTTGGCAAGCCGATTCAAAACTGCGAGTGGTCGCGTTTCTCGGTTGCGATTGCCCGGTAGCCAAGCTCTACGCCAGACGACTCGAAGAGCTACGCGGTCGATTCGACCCTCAAAAAGTCCAATGGATCGGGGTCATAAGCAATCCTCAAGACAGCATCGAGGACATCCGCAACTTCGCGAAAGAAATGCAGGTCAGCTTTCCATTCATCAAAGACACCGACCAGTCCTTGGCTTCTTCGTGGAAAGTCTCTCGAACGGCCGAAGTGCTATTGGTCAATCAGCAGAACGAGATCCTCTACCGGGGCCGTGTCGACGACCAGTATGCGCCTGGCATCACCCGATCGAAAACAGCGCGCGAAGATCTCGCGTTGGCGATCGGCTCGGCTCTTGAGGGCAAAGCTCCCGAGATTCCCGTGACCGAACCTGTTGGTTGCAAAATCGCTTATACGAATAAGCCCATGGATACAGATAGCTCGCAGGCGGCTTCGGTAACCTATGCCGATCAGGTAGCATCGATTTTCAACAAGCATTGCACTGAATGCCATCGACCTGGCGAAATCGGACCCTTTGATATCACCGATACGGCCGAGCTTCAAGGATGGTCGGAGATGATCCTCGAAACCATCGATACCGGACGTATGCCTCCTTGGCACGCCGATCCGGCACATGGCTCGTTCAAAAACTCCCGCGCGATCTCACGCGAAGAAATCAAAACCGTTCGCCAATGGGTTCGCGCCGGTGCTCCGCTTGGGGATACCAGCAAGCTCGCCGCACCCAAACTCTCCGATAGTGGATGGCGCTTCGGACGCGAACCGGATTTGATCGTACCGATGAGCACCCGAGCTTACAACATCCCAGCCTCGGGCACCGTGGATTATCAATACTTCGTCGTAGATCCAAAAATTACCGAAGATCGCTGGATCGCATCGGCCCAAGTTATCCCCGGTGATCCATCGGTTGTCCATCATGCGATCGTCTTCATTCGACCACCAGATGATGCCGAGTTTATCGGCATCGGATGGCTCACCGCATATGTACCGGGCCAAATGGCGACTAGGTTTCCCGAAGGTTACGCTCGAAAAATCCCTGCGGGCTCCAAGTTCGTTTTTCAGATGCATTACACACCCAACGGACGAGCCACAAGCGACCTTTCGAAGATCGGCATGACCTTTGTCGATGAACCGACCGTCGATCACGAAGTCTTTACGGTGGTAGGTATCGATCAGGATTTCGAGATTCCACCCGGTGCCAAGGACCACAGCGTCACGGCTCGTGTTCCGCGTTTCCCCAAAGACGGTCATCTTCTTGCCGTCTCTCCACACATGCACGTCCGAGGCAAAGCGTTCGAGCTCAGAGCCCGGCGGGGCGATAGCTCGGAGATCCTGTTGAATGTTCCTCGCTACGACTTCAATTGGCAGCACACCTACGAATGGACGGCTATGATTCCGCTAGCGGACATCGATGGGCTTGAATTTACCGCCACGTTCGACAACTCCGACGCCAATCCGACCAATCCAGCCCCTGGCGAGTATGTCATGTGGGGCGACCAAACTTGGGAGGAGATGGCGGTTGCATTCTTCGAGGTCTCTCGACCAAGAACTACCAGCAACCAAGCCAACCGCTCGAGCATCGCTCAGCGTTCGGAGCGTTCGGCTGGAGCGATGAACAAAACCTCCAATGTTCAAAACGTATCTGCGGAAAAGTACGCCGATGACTACATAGCCAAGTTCGATACCGACAAGGACGGCATCGTGTCTTGGGAGGAATCGCCTCGCGTCCTGAGAGACTTTGGCTTCTTCCGCATCGATCGCAACAGCGACCGGCAGATTACGCGTGAGGAGCTCATCCAAGCTGGCCAGCGCCGAGGCGGTCAGTAGTCCGATGCTTCACAATCCCAGCAACCCACAAAACCCCGGCTCCCCAAACTTTTGCGACTCGGACTTTGGTCGATCTGATTCTGTCCCCCACCAAGTGAGCTTCACCGGTCGGCTCTTTGCCTGCGTGATGGACTATCCCCGCTGGTGTTTGGCCCTGTTATTGCTCCTGACCGCTCTTGCGATCGGCGGCTATCTGGATCCAGACTGGCCTGGGAAACTTAGGGCTCGATGGTTCCCTGGCTCCCAGAGCGATAAGATCGCATCGAGCGAATCCACGGATCCAGCGAACCGGCCCCAACGACGCTTCGGACGGCGTGGCGGTTTTGGAAATGCTGCTGGGCGTGCCGAAGCTGTGTTGGTGGTGAAATCGCCTGCGATCTTCACTCCCGAGGGGTCCAAAGCGTTTCGCGAAGTGGTCGAACGCGTCGATGGTCTCGACCAGGTCGCCTCGGTCCGTTCGCTCGACCAAGCTCCACCGCTGAACATCTTCGGCCTGAGCGAACCGATCCTCCCCCGAGGCAACGCGACGCAACAGCGTTTCGATGTTGCCAAGAACAAGGCCACGTCGCATCCGTTGGTGGTGGGACAGATGCTCTCGGACGATGCCCAAACGGCATTGATTGAGATTCAATACGATTGGCTCTACATCCAAGACAATGCGCAGTGCACCGAACCAATCCTCGCTGCGGCTCGCCAAGTCGCCGCCGAGCATCCAAGTGTTCCAATGGAGTTCCATGTTACCGGAAGCGTTCCGCTGGTTATGGTTTTGATGAAGAACAATCGGAACAACGAGGTGCGGTACCAAGTGATCGGATACAGCATGATCTTGCTGATGGCTGCGATCCTATTTCGCGGTCTATCGGTCGTATTGGTGGTGGCCGCGGCGCCGGTCGTCGGTGTTTTCTGGACGCTCGGATTCCTGCGCTATTTCGACCTCCAAGAGAACCCCTTCAGTTTCGTGATCCTGCCGGTACTGCTGAGCCTTGTGGGCTTCACCGATGGGGTTCACATCATGATCCATATCCGCAAATGCATGCGAGAAGGAATGCCAGCGAGAACAGCTTGCAAGCGAACGCTCGAACTTGTCGGTCTTGCTTGCTTTTTGACCTCGTTGACGACCGCCATCGGAATGGGCTCGCTGGCTTGGGCCAACCACCAAGTCGTCCGGGAATTTGGATGGTCCTGCGTCCTGGGAGTCACCGCAACGTGGATCTCCGTCATGCTGGTGATCCCCTTGATTTGCATGACCCCTTGGAGCAAACGACTTACCAACGGCTCGGAGCGGGACCTGCTCAGCCATATCATTCAGCGGGTTGAGCCGACGATTGCGAGCATCATCGATCGCAAAAAAGCGATCAGCTACTTTGCAATTCTGCTGACGATCGGTTTAGGGCTGGTGGCGCTGGCACTTCGCCCAGACGATCGCAAATCGAGCGCCTTTCCAACCGGCAGTGATGCTCAGCAGTCGCTGGCTCATCTGGACCAAGCGATGAACGGGCTTGATGTCTGCACGGTTGATGTGGAGTGGGATCCGAGCCGGCTGAGCATCCAGCAGGTAGCAACCGCCATCGAGCAGGTCGAGTCGATTCTCAAGAAAGAACCACTAATCGGACACCCTTTGTCTCTGGTGACTCTGCTCAACGCATTGCCAGGCGAAGGTTCCGTGTTGGACAAACTCTCGATGGCCGAGCTGCTTCCTCCACCTCTTCGTCAGAGATTATTCAATCAAGATCAATCGACAGCTACGATCACCTATCGTTGCAAGGACCTTGGGACGGCAGTTTATCAGCCTACCTATGAACGGATCGATCAAGCGATCAAGTCGATTGTGGCTCAGAATCCCGGACTGTCGATGGAAATGAAAGGCGATGCGATTTGGAGATGGCGGAACCTTTACACCATCGTCACCGATCTGACGTCGAGTCTCGGGTCGGCGGCGCTGATTATCTTTGCGGTGCTTGCCATTGCTTACAAGTCTCTGGGGCTTGGGCTCATCGCCATCATCCCGAATGTCCTGCCCCTGCTGGCGTCGGCAGCTTACATGGTGATCACAAAGCAACCGCTTGAGGTCGTCAGCGTCTGCTGTTTTACCATCTGCTTGGGGATCGCCGTCGACGATACAATCCATTTCATGTCTAGATATCTCGAGGAGTTCAAAAACGGCGGCACCCAAGCATCTGTCATCCAGCGGTCCTTCCGCGAGGTTGGGACTGGGATGATGATGACCACGATCGTTCTGGTAGCTGGATTCAGCAGTGTTTTGACCTCCGATACGCGCGATCACCGAGTCTTTGGAGCACTTGGAGTAATCACCTTGGTTACCGCACTGCTTTGCGATATGTTCCTCTTGCCTGCAATGCTTGCCTACTTTGATTCCAAGCGCAAAGCTGTCGTTGAACCACTAGCAACTGAAACGCATGTCTGATAACCAACAAAAACTTCTTGCTGCTTGGCGCGTTCATCAGCAAGGGAATATTGCCGCCGCCAGACAGGTCTACGAGGAAGTCCTTCGCAAAGATCCCAACGACGCCAACGCTTGGTGCTATCTAGGAATTGCATTGCATGACCAAAAGCGCTACGGCCAAGCCGTGGAGGCCTACGAGAAAGCGATCTCGCTACAACCATCCTTCCCGATCGCCCTGAACAACTTGGGCAACTCCCTTCGCTATCTAGGTCGTATCGAGGAATCCGACCAGCGGTTCCAGCAAGCGATCGATATCAAACCCGATTACTTCAATGCCTACCGCAACCGCGGTACCTTGCATGCTTGGACTGGACGAATCGACTTGGCATTAAAGCACTACGCCGACGCGATGCGACTCGAACCCCAGGATGCCGAGCTCCATCGCAATCTAGGGGTGATTAATCTCCTTCAAGGAAATTTTGACGTCGGTTGGCAAGAGTACCGACACCGCTGGAAGTGTGCAGAGGCGGTGCAGCATCGCTATTCCCAGCCCAAGTGGGCTGGCGAAGATCTCAGGGGTAAGACCATTTTGCTATACGCCGAACAGGGGCTGGGAGATACGATTCATTTTGTCCGGTATGCCAAGATCCTTAGGGATCGCGGTGCTCGAACCATCGTGCACGCCCAAGCTCAACTCATGGCGATCCTCCAAGGCTGCCCAGGTATCTCGTCGCTAATCCCAAATACTTGGAATGTCGAAGAGCCGTTCGATTACCACTGTTCACTGATCGATGTCGCCGATGTGCTCAAGACCGATCTTAGCAATATCCCAGGCGATGTTCCCTACATCAAGCTTCCTGAAAATCTCGTCGGGTACTGGAAACGAAAACTCCAAGAACTCCTTCCGCCGGCCAAAAGGCGAATCGGGTTAGTTTGGCAAGGAAACCCCGACCATCAAGCCGACATGTTCCGATCGTTCCCATTGGCCGCGCTCGAGTCGCTCAGCCATCTCGAAGACGTCCAATTGGTCAGTTTGCAATTCGGCCGAGGGGGCGAACAGATTCAACAGTGGACAGCTAGCAAGCCCATTCATACACTACCAGAGGAGATCGACCGATCCAGCGGCGCGTTTATGGATACGGCGGCCATATTGCACCATTTGGATTGGATCGTCACAAGCGATACATCGATGGCGCATCTGGCCGGCGCGCTGGGCCGTCCGACGATGATCCTCTTGGGATTTACTCCCGATTGGCGATGGCTGCTCGATCGGGACGATTCACCGTGGTATCCCACTGCCAAACTCGTTCGGCAAAAGACCATCGGGCAGTGGCACAGTGTTGGCCAGCAAGCAGCCGAGCTGCTGGCTGAGGAATTTCGCAAGTCCCAAGCAAGTACCCCATGATTCCAGGTATCGCACCACTTCGGATTGGAACCGTCGATATTGGGTTCCCGGTCGTGCAAGCTGCATTGAGCGGTTATAGCGATTGGGCGATGCGGCTCGTGGCTCGTCGCATGGGAGCTTCGTATTCGCTTTGCGAGGTCATGCTCGATCAATTCCTGATCAGTCTCAAGGAGCGTAAAAAGACCCAGCATTTTCTTTTCAACACGCCAGAGGAACATCCCGTGGCGGGACAACTGATGGGAGCTGAGCCCGAGCAGTTCTCGCTCGGCGCGCAAAAACTGGTCGAAGCCGGCTTTAGTGTCATCGACATCAATTTTGGGTGCCCGGTCCGCAAAGTGCTTGGCCGTTGCCGAGGTGGGTTTCACCTGAGCCAACCGGCGGTCGCTTTGGAGATTGTTCGCCGGACGCGCGATATCGTCCCGAGTGAAATTCCGGTAACGATCAAAATGCGTCGAGGGATCGACGACACCCAAGAGAGTCGAGACAACTTTTACGAGATTCTCGATGGCGCATTTGCTTACGGTATCTCTGCCATCACTGTTCATGGTCGAACGGTCGAGCAACGCTACATCGGCCCTAGCCGTTGGTCGTTCCTCAGGGAGGTCAAGCAGCATGTGGGCAAGGACAGGATCATTCTCGGCAGCGGCGATTTGTTCAGCGCCGAGGACTGCTTGCGCATGATGCTCGAAACCGGAGTCGACGGTGTCACGGTCGCACGGGGTTGCATCGGGAACCCGTGGATATTCAGCCAAGCCCGAGCGATCTTCGATGGCAAGCCGCTACCGGAGCCCCCGAGTGTGCACGAGCAGCGGCGAGTCATGCTCGAGCATTTCCAACTTGCCGAACAACTCTATGGACCTGAGCGAACTGGGATACCGATGCGCAAGTTTGGGATCAAGTATTCCGCGTCCCATCCGCAGGGTCTAGAGGTTCGGGATCAGTTTGCCCGCGTCAAAAATTTCGAGCAGTGGAAAGAAGTGCTTGACCGCTACTATGCCGAAGATCTCCCAGGTGTCTATCCGAGCCGCAGTCTTTACGAGCAGGAACAGGAGTGCGGGTAGATGCCGAACCCGCACCGAATCTCGCTCGCTAGGGCTTGGACCACTCGAGATTCCTCGTCCGCGAGTTTTCAATTGCAGCGGCACTTTCAAACACCTACTGGGCTGTGTCCCGAAACGATCGTTCGTTTGCGAATTCAAAGCCCGATCGCCATCGCGCAGGTTGATCTAAACGGGGAGCCATTGTGTCTAAATTCAACGCTTGACGAGCAAAATGCCCTACAGGTTGCTGCTGAGAATTCGGCCGAATTCGTGTATGATTGGGAGATCACGGCGGTCTTGACAACAAGAAATGAACTGGTTGTTACGTGGCCGTCATCGGATCCCCTTCCTCCTATATTCCCACCAAAATTTGAAGTATGGCTAGAGATCTTCGCACCTTGATCAAGTCGTTGCTGTTTGTTTTGCTCATGATCGATGCTCCACTGGTGCTTGGGCAAGACAAGGAAAAGCCCAAGTCGGACAAGCCTGCCGAGCAGGCCCTCGATGACTCGGTGAATGTCGAGTTGCTTTTGGAGGCGAGGTTGCCAGCCGAGGAGCTCGATTTGGGCTGGATTAGGCTATTCGATGGCCAATCGCTTTTGGGTTGGAAAGCTACTAGCGAGGTCGACTGGAAGGTTGAAAACGGGGAGATTGTTGCGACCAAAGGGGAACCTGGTTTTCTGCTGACCGATGTAAGGTTCAGCGATTACGAGATCGAGGTCGAGTTCCAAGCCGAGGAGAAGACCAACAGCGGATTGTTTCTGCGGACCGGCGATGCGGTGAAAGATCCGGCCAAAGACTGTTATGAGATCAATATTGCTCCGACAGACAACCCCTTCCCGACCGGATCCATTGTCGGGAGGTCTAAAGTCTCCGAACAAGTCACTGCACCTGAGGCAGACCAATGGCATTCGCTCCATGCTTTGGTGGATCAAGATCACATCCAAGTATGGGTCAACGGTCAGCAGGCTGCCGATTACAAAGATACAACAGGTCTGACCGTTGGAAAGATCGGCTTGCAGTTTCGCGAAGGATCGGTAAGGTTTCGCAACCTAAGAATACGACCGATTGGCTACAGTGTGTTGCCCAAAGCGGAAAAGAGCGATTGGAACGAACCGGCAGGGGCGATTCAAGCGACGTTTACTGAGGCTGGAACGATCAAACTCAAGGGCGGGCGTGGACATATCGAGCTATTGCAGCCACATGCAAATCTTTGCTTGCAAGCTACCGCGCTGACGCTCAGTGAGAACGTCAATTCAGGAATTTTTTTCCGATGTATTCCCGGCGAAGACATGAACGGATACGAGTGCCAGATTCATCATGGATTCAAGGAGGATCGTCGTCGGGCCGTAGATGCAGGATCAGGATCGATTTTCCGTCGTGCGAATGCCAAGGCGGTGTTGAGCGACGAGGGCAAACCCGTGCACATTACGATCATCGCTGATGGACCAAACATGGCGACATGGGTCGAAGGAGTTCCAGTCGTGTCTTGGACCGACACAAGAGCTGCCAACGATAACCCACGCAAGGGACTTCGGACCGAAGCGGGAACGATCATGCTGCAGGGACACGATCCAGGCTCTGAGGTCGAGTTCACGGCGTTATCGATCTGCCCGTTGTAGAACCATTGTGGAACGGCTGTGGCAACGTAGAACGGCTGTCCCAGCCGTTCGGTGCGCTAGCTGAGAAACAAAAATTCCTCAAGTCACCAAGTACCGTAGCGCGTTG
>JBJTAQ010000518.1:0-3428 GCA_046090945.1 Pirellula sp. | reverse complement strand
CGCGAAACCATCCACGAGTTGGTCTGAGGTCCAAATCGCCTGCACGTCATCTAATTGGGTTACATTCAATTGAACCATGGTCGAATCCGCGCCATGATTTGCGTTGGGTAGGACAGTCAACTGAATCAACTCGCCGCGTCGCACTTGGATCGTTTTCCCAAGTTCCTTCGAGTCAAAAGAAACCTTAGATCCCTCCTCGACCAACGATTCGGCGATCAGTACTCGTTGATGGGTTTCAAGCTCCGTCAGGGATTTTTTGAATTTCTGCACCTCAGCCTGTTGCTCGTCCTTGGCTGCCTTGGCTGCATCGACGCGGGCTTGCCAAGGTTGCATCAATTGGTTGATCTGTGCCTGTTCAAGCAGCGGAACCATGTCCTTGGGCTGCCCCTTCGGCTCGCAACCTGGAAAGGAATACTTGGAACTAGCAAGGATGCCGTACATCGCGTAATAGTCATCAGCAGAGACCGGATCGTATTTATGATCGTGACAGCGAGCACAACCGAGGGTTAGCCCAAGGAACGATTTGCCGATCGTGTCGATCATCTCCTCGTAGGTCAGATACATATCCTTGTCGATGTCATGACCAAACCGGCGTGCTATGGCTAAATATCCGGTTGCGATGATCCCTTCAACGCGTTCTGCTTGCAAGTCACCTGCGATTTGATATCGAACCATTGCATCAAAGGGCATGTCCCGATTGAATGCGTCGAAGACCCAGTTGCGATAACGCCAAGCATTCACAACCGGGCGATCCGTGTTTTCGCCCGCAGTGTCCGCGTAACGCACAACGTCAAGCCAATGTCGCCCCCAATGGACTCCATAATCGGTGGATGCCAATTTGGTCTCAATAAGGTCTTTGAAGCTGAAACCCTCACCAGACGATCCGTCAGCCTGTTGTAATTCCTCCAGAGTTGGGGGTAATCCAGTCAGTCCGTAACTGAGCCGTCGAACCAGAGTCCTTGGCTCTGCTGCGTCCGATCCAACAAGCCCCGAGGCTTGAAGCCTCGAATCGATCTGCCAGTCAATCCATTCCGATGAAAACGCCTCGATGGGTGAAGGAAGCGGTTGAAAAGCCCACCAACTCTTTGCAGTCTCGGCATCCATCCCACCAATCTTAGCCTCAGACCGCCTCGGGTCGTAAGCGCCTCTTCGAACCCAGTCGGTCAAGGTTTGAATGTCGCGATCCTCGAGCTTCCCTTTCGGTGGCATCTCAAGCCCCTGGTAGTGGATCGCTTGAACGAGCAAGCTTTTCTCTAGATTCCCAGGAACGATCGCTGGACCGGATTCCCCACCTTTGCTCCACCCTTGTTGGGTATCCAGAGTCAATCCACCTTTCGACTTGGTACCTGAGTGGCATTCGTAGCAGTGCGCGACCAGGATCGGTCGAACCTTGGACTCAAACCACTCACTCTCTTCTGGCAACTGCGCCCACGATTCGTTCCAATCAACGAACGCGATGCAACCAAGAAAAAAACAAATCGCGAAATGGATTGGACATCGAACGAGATTCTGATCGCCGAAGGCTTTCATGAATGGCAATTAGGCAGGGGTTGCGGATGGTGAAAAAGACGCTCTTTCAAGTTCTATTATAGCCGATAGGTGCTCCTTCATGCAAAACAGCACGTATCCTTTATAGAGCGTTACCAAACACGCGTTAAGTCCACCGTAGAATGAGGCGGTTGATTCATGGTGATCGACTCGGTGGCGACAGATTCAACGAATTGGCCGTTGTGCAACACGAGTTGCAAAATCTGATGCTCGTCCGGAAAAACAATCCAGTATTCCGGGACCCCCGAATCTTGGTAAAGTTTCCGCTTGGTCCGCAAATCGTGATCGGGATTTGTTGGAGATAGGATTTCAACTACAAGATCAGGTACACCTTTGATCTTGGTCGGCGTGAGGATATGCTTCCGAGCGTTGGTGACGACCACAAGGTCAGGTTGAATGATATCGTGGTTGGAAAGCTGCAGATCGACAGGAGCATCAATCACCTTGCCAACTCCAGTTAATTCGATTTGCGTGTAGAGTTGAAATTGGATATGACGCGATACTTCCTGATGATAGAGATTGGGGGCTGGGTTCACAAAATGTTCTCCATGGATGATTTCGTGTCGATTCCCGTCCACTGGGATGGCAGCATACGATGCGTAATCCCAAATCTGTTTCGTGTTATCTTCGATGATGGACATGGTTATATTTCAACTAAAAAAAACAGGAGTACTGAGCTGAAGTTAGGAGAAAAGCCTCTACGATCTATTTTACACGAGACCCTACCGGTGGCAATTGAGTATCGCACCGTGATGCTTCACTAGGAGCGATTGGACTCTGTCCATTTCTCTTTGCGAACTATTCAAAGCTACAAATTCAACATGATCGACTTGAAGCTTTCGCCACGCATCATTATCCATGATCGCCTCGATCTGTTGCTTCATGCAGCTGCTTTGACCGACATAGACAGCGCATTCACCAGCAAATAAGACGTAAACACCTGGAAAATCGAGATGCCAAGGACTCTGGTTAAGCCACAGTTGCGGAAGTTTCTTATGCTGACCGACCCACTTCTCTACATCCTTTATTGTCACCTTGCCCATAGACCCAGTACGCCGGATGATCTCGAACGCGGCAAGCCTAAGTTCGAGCGAGGTAGCGACGGAATCGGTCGGGCCGTATAGCCTGGCCAATCGATCGAACTCGCGTGCGAAGTCAGGATTCGAGAGAATCTCATCAAACGGCCTGCTGTAATCGATCTCAATGAGCCTCATGGCAACTTCGCAACCGTACCCGATCCGATCCAAAAGCGTGCGATCCAATTCAATTCGGGATTTGGTCGCCTCGGGCAACATCCCTTGCTGGCTCAATTCCACTAGGTAACGATTCCATACCTCAGCGCTCCCTCCTAGGTTTTGCTCGAGACAAGATTGCACAAACCGCTGATTCAATTCCGAATCGCACAGTAGATACTCGACGCTCTGTCCTTGTGACACCGTCGCATAGGCGTCGACAACCGCCTTTTGAGCCCTATCATCGAAGGACTTCGGTCGCCTCTTGCCTTTCGCGGTGCTCGGAGCGCTTTCGATAGGGTCCTCGGGACCATCGATCGCATCGCCAACTTGGGTCTTCTCAAGCCTCGATTGGATCTTGCTGGCATACTCCTCGGAGAGCTCAAAGCCCATAAATTGCCGTCCCAATTTCTTCGCAACGCACAGCGTGGTGCCACTACCACCAAAGGGGTCGAGAACCAAGTCCTGGGGATTGCTCGATGATCGAATGATTCGAGCAAGCAACTGCTCAGGCATTTGGCAACCGTGAAATCCCTCCCGCTCCTTGAAGGTACCAGCTACCCGAGCAAAGTACCAAGTGTCATGGCTGGGGCTGAAAAGGCGGTTGTCGACGCCTATGCGACGGTGTCACAAGGACAGAGCGTCGAG
>JBJTAQ010000517.1:0-5424 GCA_046090945.1 Pirellula sp. | reverse complement strand
ACCTGATAAAATTCCTCTCTCGAGGAGCCCTCCATAGGGCTAGATCTCGTAAGAACTTGCCTTTTTGTACGAAAAGTCAAAGGTATTTCCGATGCGAAGCCCCTGGGTTTTACCTGAGTTAACGACTTGTTCTATCCGTTTTAATCGGCTTATCCTGTTCAGACTCTTCGCTGCGGTTTTCCTGCCCGCGGTTTCCCAAATGGATACCTCGGGACAAGAAACGACCCGCGAACCGGAAATGCAGCTTTTGGCAGGAGCGCATGCGAAAAACATCGATCCGGAGGCATTCCCCGTCTGGGTGAGCGGCGGGATTGTCGCGGGAAAGGGTGAGCGTATCATCGATTCACTTTACGCTCGTTCTCTCGTGATCGAAAGCGTTCCTAAGAATGCGGCACAGGGTCCATTGGATTCGAGTTGCGATGCAGTTGCGATTTGCGTCGTCGACAGTTTGGGCGTCCCAGCCTGGATTGTGGAAAAGGCCAAGCAAATCGTCGCCGAGCGATCGCCATTGAAGCCGCATCAGATTTTGATCAGTGCCACGCACACTCACTCGGCACCGGCGCTCATGGGAGCTCATGGTACGCCAGTCCAAGAGGATTATGCTGCCAAAATGCCCGAGTGGATCGCTGAATCGATTTTGGAAGCTTATCGGAAACGCATAGCAGCTCGGGTCGGGCACGCGATAACTATTGCGGATCGATACATCCATTGCCGCCGCTGGTACATGGAGCCCGGACATGCAGGAGGAGTTCTTTTCAGCGGGCGCGAAAGCAATATCGTCGCCATGAATCCAGGGCACGATTCCCCTTATAAAGTTCGGCAAACTGCCGAAGTGGACCGAACCATTCCAATTCTGTCGATTCAGTCGCTCGACGGGAAACCTCTGGCAGTGTTAGCATCGTTCTGCACGCACTATGCCGGAGCCCCAGCCATATCCTCGGATTACTTTGGCGTCGTTGCGAACGAGTTAGCTCAGCAACTAAGGCCGGAAGACCCAAGTAGTTTTGTCGGCATCATGGCAAACGGGACCAGTGGTGATGCAAACTGCATTGACTTTGCTAGGCCCGCTAAACCTTTCAATTACAAAGAAGTAGGCGTTTATGTTGCCGCTCGCATTTTAAGTGCCCTTCCAAAGATCGATTACTCGCGAGCAGCAAAGCTCGACAGTCGGCTTGAGTTCCTCACCGCCAAAGTTCGTCTAGCCGATGAACAAGAACTCAACCAAGCGAAAGCTTACGTCGAATCCAAACTGGCCGGGCGTTTACCTAGTAACATCGAGGAAAATTACGCGAGAGAAACCGTATTGCTGTCAGAAATGCCCGAAACTCGCCAAGTTCCCTTGCAAGCTCTACGAATCGGCGACATGGTAATCGCTGGTTATCCTACCGAGACTTACAATGCCACAGGCTTGGCAGTCAAGGCTGCGAGCCCCTTTCAAGTCACCCTCAACATCGGTTTAGCGAACGATCTTTTAGGATATCTGCCGCCAGCCGATCAATTTCCGCTCGGTGGTTATACGACTTGGAGAGCCCGCACGAGTTGCTTGGAGGAATCGGCCGAGGCTAGGGTGGTTGAAGTTCTTTCCTCGATAATTCAGAAGCTAGCTGAGGAGCAGAGGGTATCTAAGATTAAAAGTGAGAACGAAGTGGTGGTTCATGACGGGCCTGATTCTGCGGTCGACCCACGGGATTCACTTCGTTATTTCGAGCTTTTTGAACACCAACGCATCGAACTTGCTGCCTACGAACCGAACGTGATCGATCCGGTCGCAATCCGCTTTGATGACGCGGGGAACTTGTGGGTTGTCGAAATGAGTGACTATCCCACCAATCGAGGCCCGGAGGGGCTCGGTCGGATACGGATTCTAATCGACCAGGACCTCGATGGTTTGTATGAAACGGCGAGTGTCTTCGCCAGCGGCTTAATGTTTCCAACTGGTTTGCAACTCCATCGCGATGGAGCTTTGGTTACTGTTGGTGGCAAGTTGCGATTTCTGCGCGATACCGATGGCGATCTCGTTGCGGACAGCTCCGAAGAGTGGCTGCAAGGATTTGCGGAAGAGAATCCTCAGTTGCGAGTTAACGACCCAGATTTCGGACTTGACGGAATGCTGTACCTTGCAAATGGTCTGAGGAGTTCCAAAATTAGTCGCTCTGCGTCAAGTCAGGTGCAAAGAGGCAACGACCCTCAAATCAATTCTCTTGAGGAGTTCTCGATAGCCAGTAGTGATCTTCGATGGGACTGGATCAGGAAACAAGGTGTTGCGGTGGCTGGTCCATCGCAGTTTGGGATGACTTGGGATCGCTACGGGAATCGATACTTTTGCAGCAATCGCAACCCTTGCGACGCGGTCATCATGGAGCCATGGCAGTCTGCATCGAGTCCACTTGCTGGACTTGCTCCGATGACCGCGCCGGTACTACCCGCCGGTGAGCGGTCTACCGTTCGTCCGCTGGTTTCAGCCTGGACCACTTCCAATCTTCACTCGGGTCAGTTCACAGCCGCCTGCGGAGTCTTGATCAGCCACAGTTCGCATTTACCTCATGCATCGCTTGGAAACGCTCTGACTTGTGAGCCGACCGGGAGTCTTGTACATCGTGTGGGTTTAGGGCGGGTGCATGGTCGCACGCTAGCCGAGGAGCCAGATCGCGCACGCGAATGGCTAGCAAGTCGAGATCCTTGGTTTCGACCGGTGAACCTCGAAGAAGGTCCCGATGGGGGAATTTATGTCGTTGATATGCATCGGGCGGTGATCGAGCATCCGGACTGGGTTCCCGAGGAGTTGAAAAAGCGTGTTGATGAACGCTGGGGGGACCGATGTGGTCGAATCTATCGCATACTGAGTCGTCATGCTCCAGCAATCGATCCGTTCTGGAATGATCTCAAAAAGAATCGCTTGTCCAAGAGGTCCAGTGCCGAGTTGGTCGAACTTTTGAATCACCCGCGAAGCTGGGTTCAGCAGACGGCGAGTCGTTTGTTATTCGAACGTATTGCCATCGCAACCCGCGAGGAATTGGATTCGTTTCATAAGGAGTTGTTCGCAAGATGCGAGAAATGGTTGAGCGGAGCACATCCGCCAGTAGCTCTTCTCAGAGGATTTGCTTTGCTGAATGCAACTGGAGTTGATAGCTGGTTCAAACTGCTGGAAACTGCATTGGTTGACGCACAACACAAGTCTCATCGAGATCCAGCATTTCGCGGAGCTCTCTGGCGGTTGGCAAGCCAGCTGCAGCTTGAGTCACTTACTTTGGTCAACGCCGGCCCGGAAATAATCGCGAACGCTTCTATCGAGGAGGCGATCCAGTGCGCATGGTATTTAGCCGGTATTGCTTCGAATCCGGAAAGCCAGATTGCCAAAAATATGATGTCCAGTAGCGATCTGCTTGAATCCTCCGCCGTTCGCTCGATCGATCTTGCGGACGATGCAAATTGGCTCATGGCAATCACCGCCGTCCATCGAAAGCAACTTGATCGATTCGTTGCGAAATGGTTCGAGCAATCGACAAAAGCCCTTGCTGATAAAAAAATGATTAGGAGCTTTTCGACGACCGCTTGGACGCGTTTGATAGCAACCGTCGCACAGCCCGAAAATCCGAATTGGATTGCAGCCCGCGAGGATTGGTTGACCCATGCTCGACAGTTGCTTGCCGAAGGACCGGGAGAGGACGAGATCGGTAGACGGATTGTGCGTGAGCCCCAGTTACGGTTGCAGACTGCTATCGCCTGTGGCATCGCAAAATCGGCCGACCGAGCTTGGCTTGCAAGTCATCAGGATCTTTGGGAGGCTTGGTCCAAGTCGCTTTCCGACCTGCGCTGGTCCCCGTCGATCCGAAGCGAACTGGTAGAGCTGCTGGGTAACGCCATCTCTGATGCACAATCGAAGGTATGTGCGGAGGCTTTGCGAGTAGCCATTGGCACAGTGGAAGATCCTAGTCTACGAAGACAGTTGCTATCAGCCTGGACTCAGCATCCTGAAGGTGCGGTTTCTGGTGAGTCATGCATGGATTGGATTCTGGGGCATTTCGATTCCGAATCGCCAGCGATGCGAGCCGTGATGTTTCAAGCAATTCGCAGTCGCCCCGATCGATTAGCGCGGTGGCTCGATGCGATTGAATCCGGTAAGTTGTCGGGCAAGGGATTGGATGCATCCCAGGTGCAGTCGCTGGGGCAAATAACCGGGGAGCTTCAACCTAGGCTAGCCAAGTGGCTTGCGGGGCGGGTTCAGTCCGACCGGCAAAAGGTGGTCGAACAATACATGCCTTGTCTGGAATTGCAGGTGAACATGGATAGAGGCAAACAGTTGTTTGCCCAACACTGTGCAGTTTGTCATCGTATCGATGGAGTAGGCAGCGCAATCGGCCCTGATGTATCGGATTCCCGAACGCAGACCTCAGCGCAATTATTGGTTTCCATCCTAGACCCCAACAGGGTGATCGATAACAATTATTATCGTGTAACGATTCAAATGGACGATGGTGCCATACACGACGGTGTCATCGTGGAGGAATCCGCAGGGCACTTGGCACTTAAGAATCAGCAGACCCCTCGACTGGTACTGCCCAAAACACAGATCGATGCGATCAAGCCGACTGGGCTGTCGCTGATGCCCGAGGGGATCGAGACGCAGCTCGATACTCAAGCGATGGCCGATTTGATTGGCTACATCAAGAACTGGCGTTATGTTGGGGGTGAATCACCGAAGCTACCCAGCCGTTAATCAGGAATTCGTATGCCCCACCCCTATCGATTCGCCGCAAGCGCAGGCATTGATCTTTTTTTGGTTCTCGCGTTGGCAGCACTTTTTGTGTGTTCTGTCGACGCTCAAGAAGCGAAGCTTGGGCATTTCCAAATCGATGCAACGATTCCGATTGGGCATCGTTGCATGGGCGTTTTGCCACAGAAATCCACCCGGATCTCCGATAGCTTGGAATTGCATGGTTTTGTTCTCTTGGGAAAAGAGCAGCCGATCGTCGTGGTGGCAGTTGATTGGTGTGAGATTAGAAACAAATCCTACGATCAGTGGCGAGATCGGTTGGCCAAAGTTGCGAGTACGGTTCCGGAACGGGTACTGCTCAGCTCATTGCATCAACACGACGCACCGGTGATTGACTCCGGTGCTCAGGATTTGCTTGACGGGGTCGGTTTGCGAAACGAGTTGTTTGACAGCGGATTTCACGAGGATGTTTTACGTAGGGCGGAGGAGGCTTTATCGCAAGCCATCCAGGAGGCTCGGTCGGTGACCCATATCGGTTACGCTGCGTCGGCGGTTCGCGAAGTGGCCTCGAATCGTCGGGTCGTCGACGGAGCCGGCAAGGTGAGTTTCGCACGTGGTAGCAGCAGCGGTCGAGAGTCTATTTTTCGCGAGGCCGATGTAGGTTTGATCGATCCATGGTTGCGAACGATATCATTCTGGGATCAAAATCA